>PMLH01000048.1 GCA_003159055.1 Myxococcales bacterium | reverse complement strand
CAATCCCACCCCAACGGCTTCAGCGTTCGCGCACGGGATTGCGTCGCAGGCATCGCCAATCGACACGACCCCGTCACGAATAATGTTGTTTGCGCGCTCGGCTTCCTCGTTGCAATTGGCCTGGTCGGGATTGTAGGTCGTCGGACAGTTGTCGTCCAGGTGCTTGGGGCACCAAGTGTTCGCGCACCAATGATCTAACAAGTCTGAGTCCAGATTCGTTACGCAGAACCTGCAAACGTGGTCCGGGATGGGCTCACCCAAATCCGTGGTTGACGTCGGGTCGCACGGGCACTCGTCGCAGATGTCCCAGGTGCCATCGTTGTCATGGTCGGCCTTGTTGGGCTCGCAGAGGTCGCCGATCAGCAAAGTGCGGCGATCACGGTAGTAGGGCGCACCGCTCGATCCTTGGGCCCACACGTTGAGGTATTCGTCATCTCTCAGCACACGCAACCCGCCTTGCCCGTCGGAGTAGTCCCCATGCGCAGACACCAGGGCTTGAATCTCGGCTTGCAGATTGCAAAAGGCTTGAGAAGGGTTGTAGGCAGCCGCGACTTGGTCCTCGTTGAGTAGCGCGAAATCCCCCCCCTCCGTCAGCGGCGTGTCGAACGGCGGGCAGTTGTCGCACAGATCCCCGACCTGATCGTAGTCCCTGTCGTACTGGTCGGTGTTTGCAACCGTTGGACAGTTGTCCACGTCGTCAGCGACATCGTCGCCGTCGATGTCGACCCAATGGTCGTTGATCCCCCAGATCGCGCTGCGGAGAAACTGCGCGTTCCGCAACGTGAATGTCGATGCGTATTCAGCTTTCTCCCACTGCCAATTGTCCTGCACACCGTTGCCTCCGCTAAGGACCCCGATGATCTGATCGCTCCCATCCACATTCGCGAGGAGCGGCCCTCCGGAGTCCCCTGCCAAGGTGACGGCTGCGCTGGAGAGGATCTGTCTGCCACCAACTGCCAGGTCGAACGGTTCTGTGTTCCTGAAGGAGCTGACCCCGTAGGTCCAGATCAGCACGGTTCCGCTACGCATGACCGACAGATCCGAGGAGTTCGGATCGTCCGGACCTCGACCCACGACCACGAGCTGATCGTTGAAGAACTTTTGGGCTCCTCTGGGGAATCTGTGGGTGAAGATTCTGGCGTAACGCCGTCCGTGGGAAGGGCGCATGTCACGCCGACTGCTACCTCGGAATCGTGTTGAGCGTCCCGAGAGCATCCGTCGCGCCATGCGCGCGTCATGCTGGATGACTTGGTTGGGGCCGACAGACAAGAGAGCTGCATGGTTGCCCTTCAGCGTGTACTGAGGGCGTGTCTACCTCGACCAAAAGGACGACGCCCATGCAGCTCCAACTCCGGACGGTACTGAACCATGTGCACAAGCTCAAGTCGTTCTTCTACGACGACGTGCGGCTCGTCGATCACAAGCACGGTCCGAGGATCGAAGTCCGCGTCAAGCCGCGACGCAACTCCAGGTCGGTTTGCCCGCATTGCGGCCAACCGCGCCCTCGCTACGATCGGCAGCCCGAGCGCACCTTCGAGTTCGTCCCGCTGTGGAACATCTTGGTGGTGCTCTTGTACCCGCCGTGGCGGGTGGATTGCCCCGACCACGGCGTCGTCGTGGAAGCGATGCCGTGGGCACACGGCAAGTCGCCGATGACCAACGCTTTGATGTGTTTCTTGGCGAGCTGGGCAAAGCGCCTTTCTTGGTGGGAGACCGCTCGGTGCTTCCTGTCGAGCTGGGACAAGGTCAGGGCGTCGGTCGAGTGGGTGGTCGAATGGGGATTGGAACACCGCAACCTGGACGGCGTCGACGCCATCGGTATCGACGAGGTCGCCTGGCGCAAGGGCCACAAGTACCTGACCCTCGTCTACGACATATCCGCTGGCTCCCGTCGGTTGCTGTGGATCGGCCAGAACCGGAGCCGCGCGACCATCAACAGCTTCTTCGAGTGGTTCGGGGCACAACATTGCGCTGGCTTGCGGTTCGTGTGCAGCGACATGTGGAAGCCGTACATGCGGGCGGTGAGCAACTACGCATCCAAGGCACTGAACATCCTGGACCGATTCCACATTGCCAAGCATCTCAACGATGCGGTGGACCAGACCCGCCGCCAGGAGGCCGCAGACTTTCGCCGCAAGGGCGACAAGCTCATCCTCAAGCACACCCGATGGTGCTTGCTCAAGCGCGTAAAGAACCTGACCTGCCATCAAGCCGTCCGGCTTCACGACCTGCTCAAGCTCAACCTCAAGGTCGTGCGAGCCTACCTCATGAAGGAAGACTTCGACAGCTTCTGGGCCTACAGCCGGCCGGCCTGGGCGGGTAGGTTCCTGGATGCCTGGTGCACCCGCGCCATGCGCTCCCGAATCAACCCCATCAAGAAGGTAGCCAAAATGCTGCGCAACCACCGGGGCCTAATTCTCAATTACTTCCGAGCGAAAAAGCAGTTCAACAGTGGAGTCGTTGAGGGGCTGAACAACAAGCTGAAGTTGGTCACCAGAAAGTCCTACGGCTTTCGCACTGTCGAGACTCTCAAGATCGCGCTGTATCATGCGCTCGGCGATCTACCCATGCCGCCGACGGCCCACAGATTTGTCTGAGGAGGCACATTTCGCTTTCTTTGTGGCGGTGTACGCTGTAGGGTTGCGGGCGTGGGTCAACGGAGTGCGTCGGAGACGATCGCGCGGCTGATGCTCGCGTTCACGGAGCGAAGGACGTGGACGCAGGCCGAGCTTTCGCGGCGGCTGGAGGTAGGTGTGCCTGCGCTTCGTCGCAAGCTCGTCGAACTGCAGAGCGGTGGCATGCCGCTTGAGAGAGACGAGGACGACGGACCGCAGGTGTACTGGAGCGTGCCGAAGGGGTGGTTTCCAGGAGGCGCAGTGTTGGACGGAAAGGACGTAGGGGTATTGCTGCGGGCGCTGCTGCATGTGCCTCGCAGTGCGGGCAGGGATCGACTGCTACGCCTGCTCACGTGTGCAGCGCCGCAGACTGCGCTGCTTGCGGCGGATGCTGTAGTTGCGGGGGAGCTTCCGGCGGATCAGGAGAGGATTTTGGGGCCGATCGAG
>PMLH01000173.1 GCA_003159055.1 Myxococcales bacterium | reverse complement strand
TGCCACGGGTTGCCGCCGGGCCAGGATTTGTAGGCAAAGTCCATCCAGCTCGACCTCCATGCGATTGACCACCTTGTCCGCCGTAATGGTTCGCTCCGCCAGCTTGCTGTCCCGGTCGAGGAGGGCCTGGATGCTGTCGCCGATGATGGTTTCGACGTGGCTGCCCATGACCAGCAGCTGTTCACGCAGTTGGCGCAGCTCCTGCTCGTATTCCCTGTCGGTGTGTTCTCGTCCAACCATGTCGTTCGTCCTTGCCGCTATCCGAAGCGGCCGGTGATGTAGTCCTCGGTGCGGGATTGAGTGGGTTTGGTGAAAATGACTTGCGTGGTGTCGAATTCGATTAGGTCGCCCATGTAGAAGAAAGCTGTGTTGTGCGACACGCGCGCCGCTTGCTGCATGTTGTGGGTCACGATGACCACCGTGTAGTCGTGGGCCAGCTCGTGAATCAGCTCTTCGATGTGTGCGGTTGCGATGGGATCCAGGGCCGACGCCGGCTCGTCCATCAGAATCACGTCGGGTTCGACCGCCAGCGCGCGCGCGATGCAGAGCCTCTGCTGTTGCCCGCCCGACAGCCCGAGGGCGCTTTCGTGCAGACGGTTCTTCACTTCCTCCCACAGTGCCGCGTGCTTGAGCGCGCGCTCGACCCGGCCGCCAAGCTCGCTGCGGTCCTTCGTTCCATCGAGGCGCAGGCCATAGGCGACGTTGTCGTAGATCGACTTGGGGAAAGGGTTGGACTTCTGAAAGACCATCCCGATTCGTCGGCGCACGGCCACGGCATCGACGCCGGGGCCATAGATGGCTTCGTCGTCGAGCTTGACCACGCCCTCAACGCGGCAGCCTGGGATCATCTCGTTCATGCGATTGAGAGAGCGCAAGAAGGTGGATTTGCCACAGCCCGAGGGGCCGATGAGAGCGGTCACCCGCCGACCGGGAATGGTCATGGTGACGGGATTCAAGGCCTTCTTGTCGCCGTAGTAGACCGAGAGCTGTCTGACGGCGAGGGTTCCAGGGGCCGAATCGTCGAGGAGCGTTGCTATTTGCATGGTCATCCGTGAGATTGGGAAAAGCGTCTTCGCATGCGTGAGCGAACCAGGATGGCGGAGGCGTTGAGCGCGAAGGTCAGGAGCAGGAGCACGAGTACCGTGGAGTAGAGAATCGGGCGCGTGGCATCCACGTCGGGAGACTGCGTGGCGAGCACATACACGTGATACCCGAGTTGCATGAATTGGTCGTGCAAGGAATGGGGCAGGGTGGGTAAGAAGTAGGCGGCTCCGGTGAAGAGGATCGGCGCAACTTCGCCCGCGCCGCGACTGATGGCCAGGATGGCGCCGGTCAGGATGCCGGGCACGGCCTGCGGAAGCACGACGCGGGTGACGGTCTGGAACTTGGTGGCACCGAGCGCCGCGGAGGCCAGTCGCACGTCGGGCGAGACGTTCGACAAGGCCTCCTCGGTGGCGACGATGACCACTGGCAGGGTCAGGATGGCCATGGTCAGCGCGGCCCAGATCAAAGCCGGCTGGCCGAAGACCTTGTCGCCGCCGTAGAAAACCTTGTCCATGCCGCCACCGACGAATTGGACAAAGAAGCCAAGGCCGAAAAGTCCGAACACGATGGATGGCACGCCAGCGAGGTTGTTCACGGCGATGCGAACGATACGGGTGGTCCACGCGGTCGGCCTGGAGTATTCGTGCAGGTAGATGGCGGTTGCGACGCCTGCGGGAAGCGCGGCGATGGTCATCAACATGACCAGAGCCACGGTGCCGAAGATGGCAGGAAAGATGCCTCCAGCCGTCATTCCTTCGGCGGGCGCCTTGGTGAGAAAACCGAGGGTCAGTCGCGGCGCTCCATTCTTGACCACGTCGACCAGAATGACCAGCAGAATGACCAACACCAGCAGGGTGGCGAGGCCAGTGGCCAACCAAAGAACCATGTCGCCGGTCTTGGGCCAGCGCGACCGCTGCAACGAAGAGCGCTTCACGCCGCCACCCCCATCCGGCGCTTCATGCGCGCAATGGCCTGGTCGCCCATGAAGTTGATGCCGAACGTGACAATAAACAGCAGCACCGCGAGCGCGAATAGCACCGTGTAGTGTGGCCCACCGAACACGACCTCAGCCAGCTCGGCGGCGATGGTGGCGGACAGGGTTCGCACGGACTCGGCGGGATTGGCTGACAGAATCGCGGCGTTGCCGGACGCCATGAGCACGATCATGGTTTCACCAAAGGCGCGTCCGAGTCCGAGCGCGATGCTGGCCGCGATGCCGGGCGCGGCCGCGGGAAGCACGACGCGGGTGATGGTCTGCCAGCGAGCCGCACCCAGGGCGGCCGATGCCTCGACGTAGCTGTGCGGAACCGCGCCGAGCGCCTCTTCGCAAACCGTGAAGACAACCGGGATGACCGCGAACGACAGCGCTACGCCAGCCACCACGGCATTAAGCCGCGAGTCGAATCCGAACAGGTCCTGGAACCAAGATGCCATTACCATCAGGGCAAAGAAGCCCAGCACCACCGAGGGAATACCAGCCAGGAATTCAATGGCAGGCTTGACGATCTCGCGCGTGCGGCGGCCGGCATATTGCGAAACAAAGACAGCGGCGCTGATGGCCAAGGGTACGGCGACGAGCATGGCGATCAAGGTGACTTTGGTGGTGCCAATGACCAGCGGCCACACGCCATACTTTGGAATTTCGGACACCGGTTGCCATATGTGTTCGGGCGCATCGTAGCCCGGCCATTGCTGGGCGAACCACATCTTGGCCAGGGTCACCTCGCGGTGAATCGCCGAGCTGGTGAGAATCGGCCACGCCTCCTTGGCGATGAAGATGAGGATGAGAATCATCGCCGCCACCGCCGAGTAGGCGAGCACGCGAATCGACAGCTCGGTGACCCGTTCGGTAATAGGCGGCCTGCGGCTTTCCAGTCTGCGCGTGCGCTTGGGCGAAGCGTGTTCCGGACTCTCGGCCGCGAGGCTGCGATTCGGCGCCGCCTCGGGCCGGGGCGTGTTCGGCCCGGGAGATGCGTTCGGGGACCGGTCGCCCGTGAACCTAGCCTGTTCGATGTGGTTGCCGTTCATGCACGGCAAACATTGTCAGACAAACGTGGCGGTCGAGCCTCGCCACTGTGACAGTTGTGTGACAGACCCTCGCGACCGGCCTCGGCAGAAGCCGACCCGACGCGGCGGTCACTCGGGGCGGGACAAGGTGAACGCGAAGGTCGCGCCCTTGCCGGGCAAGCTTTCCACGCTGACCTCGCCACCCATAGCCTCGACCAGGTGCTTGACGATGGAAAGGCCCAATCCAGTTCCGCCCATGTCGCGCGAGCGGCCGTTGTCCACGCGATAGAAGCGTTCGAAGAGGCGCGGCAGATGCTTGGCGTCGATGCCAGGCCCGCTGTCCGACACGATGACCTGGATCTTTGGTCCCGACTCTCGCGCGCTGACAGAAATGCTCGCGCCGTCCGGACAGTACTTGAGAGCGTTGTCGACGAGGTTGGTCAGGATGCGGTCGAAGGCGCTTGCGTCAACCATGGCGGGCGGAAAACCGGCCTGGATATCCACGGTCAAGCGCATGTTTCTCGACGAGGCGCGCACGGCGAAGGCGGACACCGTCTTTTCGCACAGTGGGCGAAGATCGGTGGCCTCGACCTTCAGCCGATATTCCTTGGCCTCTATGCGCGACAGGTCGAGCAGGTCGTTGATGAGCTCGCCGAGTCTCCGGCCGTTGCGCTCGATGATGTCGATGAACTGGGTCGCGGCCTTGGGGTCGTGCTCGATGGCCATTCGCAGGGTTTCGGCGGCCGACCGCACCGATGCCACCGGCGTGCGGAGCTCGTGCGACACATTGGCCACGAAATCCCGTCGCACAGTTTCGAGCCGTCGCATTTCGGTCACGTCGAAAAGCACCAGCACGAGGGCGCGTGGTTCGCCCGAAAGCCGGGCCGCGTAGACCAGAAGCCGGCGGGGCTTGATACCCGCCACCTCGATCTCTCCGGCAAGTGGCTCGGTTCCCACCAGTGCCTTTTGGACGATGGCTTGCAGCTCGGCGTTGCGGATGACCTCGATAGTCGAGCGCCCGGTCACGTCGGAGTCGAGCAGCAACATCTCACGCAAGGACGGATTGGCGAGCAAGATGCGGTGTGCGCCATCCATGACCAACACGCCTTCGCGCATGGATTCCAAAATGCGGCCCAGGAGATCGCGGTCGTCCCGCAGCTCGCGCAATGAATGCGAGAGATTGGCTGCCAAGTGGTCCAGCGTTCGCCCGAGCTCGCCGATCTCGTCCGTCGTCTCCACGCGGCTGCGCGTTTCGAGATCGCCGCCCGCCATTCGCCGTGCAACGGCCGTCAGCCCACGCAGCCCGCGCGAGAGAATGATGGCCGCGGCGGATGACATGAGCACGGCGGCCAGCAGAGCCACCAAGGCTCCGCCGAACAGCAAGGCGCGTGTCTTGGACTTGGAATGGTCGACCCAGGCAAGAGGCAGGCTCACCCTCGCCACCATCTTGGAATCGCCGGACACGATCTTGGCCGCGTAGAGCATGCGCTGATGGGTGGTGGCGGAGTAGCGGATGTTTTCCGTGGTTTGCCTGTGGAAGGCGGCGGCGACTTCCGGCCTCTCGCGATGATTTTCCAAGGTGCCCAGGTTCTGGGCCAGCACTTCCGAATCGCCGACGACCCGACCGTCTTCTTTGATGAAGGTCACTCGCGCTCGTGCCAGTGTGCCCAGTCTGTCCGCCAAAATATCCCAGTCGGGCGAGGCGTCGGTCGGCGGTGCGTAGGTCGCTGCTCGTTCGGCCACCAGGTCCAAGCGCACATAGAGATCTTGCCGGATGCGTTCGGTCAGGTCGTGTTCCACGGCAGGGATTAGGTAAATCTCGCCAGCAACCAAGGACACGACGAGCAACGCCAACGTGACCAGGAACAGCTTTCCGCGAGCGCCTATCTGCATGCGAAGAAATCCCCGGCTATCTTGGGCGGAGGGGCGAAGCGATAGCCAGTGCCTCGCTTGGATTTCATGTCGATGACGGGAGCGCGTGCCATTTTCAACCGGTTCTGCACGGCAAAGGATGTCGTGGGCCCGCGCGTTCGTCTAGCAAGAAAGGGGCGTTAGAGGTTCGATTTGCCTCGAAGGACGAGCCGCCGCGAGGCTTGCCGGAGCGTGCATGGCCCGGCTACCGGCCGAGGAGGTAGCCGGAGCGTACGTGTTCCGGCAGGTGCGGATCGAGGTAGCCGAGGTACCAAAGGGCAGCCAGCCCGAGCAAAAGCAGGAGGAACACGTACACATGCCAGGGGCGCTTTCTCTCGGCGAAGGGGTCGTGCAGCTCTCGGCGGGAACCGCTGGGCAAGGCTGCCACCTGGGTCAGGGCGGCGCCGAAGGGGACGTTGATCTTCGCCATCGCGTTCACCGACCAGCCGTTGGCGTCAAGGATCGGGCCGACGTTGCGCTGGCGCAACTTCAGCCAGGCAATCACCATGGATGGCCCCGAGATGGCAAGGAGAAGGCCGACCATGCCGAACGGAAGCCAGATGCCAAGGCCAAAGAACATGGCGAGCACGCTGGAAAGGAACGTCGCGATTCCGCCCACGGCCACACCGATGGCGGCGACGGTGCCGACGTCGACTTTCTTCGGTTCCGGCCTCTTTTCGTCGGGCTTGGCCTTGTCGCTGTGAGCGGTTTGCGCGGCGGCGGATTCCACTTTTTCACGCGATTCTTGGTCGGCGGCGGAAATACGTCTGGTGACCTGTGCCTCGACCATACGCAAGAAGTTCTTGTAGGGCGACCAGAACGCTTGACGTATCCCGATGGGATTTTCGACGATACGCGTGACGGTGGCGTTCCAGTCGTTGCCCTTGTGGTCGCAAAACACGCCGTTGCGCCCCACCATCAGGTTGTCGGTCTGGCCACCGGTTACCGCCGCGACGATGCTGCGCTTCTCTCCCGACGTGCGGGTGCAGTCGCAGTAGAGCAGATAGGCTCGGGCGAGGCCGGCGAGGCTGGCATGCCTGCCGGCGTCGTGGACGGGCAGGCACAGACTGCAGCTTCGCCCGTCGATGAAAAGCGTGCCAGTCTGGAAAATGGCCTGGCGCTTGCCGTAGAACTCAGAGAAGTTGACGAAGTTGCGCAGCAGCGGCACGAGGTCGCGGTGAAGTCGGATCATCTTCTCGACCTTCTCGACCCTCTGGTTCTGGTCGCCCTCGGCCGCGTCTTTGGCCACAAGCTCGGTCAGCGTCGCGCGTAGGTTGCCGGCGACCAATTCGCGCAGGCGGGCAGCCGCCATGGCGTCCAGATCGGTGGCTGGTTTGCTCGCTTGCCACGCCCAATAAGGATTGAAACGCTCTTGAATGGTGCTCCAGTCGGATTCCGACAGCGCGGATTTGGCTTCACCAAGAACCGGCTGCACCACGGCGGCGGAAAACGCCGCTATCGGACCGAGCCACGCGGGGTTGAGCCCGTCGGAAAGCGGCAGGGCGCGGTTGGGCGCAATCGCCGCCAGCGGCAGCTTCGCGATGTCATCCGCATTGGCGGTCAGAGTCTTGGCACCGAGTGCGACGAGATCGGTTTCCGAGGCATTCATCGCCGAGGCAGCGCGGCCGTCGAAGGCCGCGAGGCGGCAGCGGGCGAAGTAGTCGTCAGTCTTCGTTCGCACCGCCGCGAGCGCCGCCGCGGCGGCATCGGTCGCGTCGCCAAGCACACGCGCAGCGGCAGACTTTTCACCTTCATCCAGCCAGGCAACCAATGCGGCGGCTTGGTCGAAGAACCTGTCCACCCGCGCCTGATCGATGCCGGGCTTGCCGCTGCGGTCTGGTTGCGAGCCCAGCGCGGTGATGATGTCGCGCACCGCCTGGGCCGAGACTTCGTCGCCGGCCGACTCGGCTGGAAGGATGCCGTCGCCGTTGAAGCGGGTGGCGGCGAGGATCTTGGACGTGTCGGCGATGTCATCCAGGGTGATGGTGTCCGCCTGCTCGCGGCCCAGCGTCGCAAGAATGTGGCGGGCCTCGGCAAGCAGGTCCTTGCCGAGGTCGGTGTCTTCCTTGATTGCAGCAAGTGACACCTTGGCTTCGCCGCGAAACAGATCGTCGAGGTTGCGAAAAGCGTCTCGTACCCAGCGGAGGGCCGCCAGGATCTCGATCGGACGGATGTGCCCATCGTGGTCGGTATCGACCAAGTCCAAGGTTCGACTGTCGAATTCCAAGCCGCGCGTCGGACACGACAAGGCCAGCCACAGCTTCTGGTCCAGCTCGTCCAAATGAAGCAAGTCCGTGCCGCTTGCGAGCACGACTTGGTCGACGCCTCCGGCGCGGAAGAAACTCCAGCGGTACTTGTCCTTGGCCATGGCCGACTCGCTTGGTGGGGGAGGGTGTGTTCTAAAAGAAGGTGTAGAGCAGGGTCGCCTCGGTGATGGTGTCGACCTTGTCGGAGTAGTAGTTGGGATCGTCCTTCGCAAACGAAAAGCTTGCCGGGGCAGCCTTGGGAACCGGCCGTGGGGCCGGGTTCTGGTCGTACTTGAGGGCGAAGCTGAAGCCGAAGCTAAGGCTCTTCCACAGGTTGGTGCCGAGACCCACCTTCGCGTTCACGCGGGTATCCTTGAAGGCGTTTACGCCCGGGTTTCCAGTGCTGACGTCGATGGCCTTGGTTTCCTTGTTCAGGTTGAACAGGGCCTCCACGCTGGCCGTGATGCCGGTTTCTTTGCTAAGCGACAGCGTCTCGCCGACCAGGACACGCGCCGAGTGAATCGCGACCGGATCGAGGGGGGTGGTGCTATCGGCTGGCTGGACGTAGCGTTCGTACGAAAAATCGTAACCGAGCTCGGCCACCACGAGGTTCCAATTGTCCTCCACCAACAGTCGGCTGTAACCGATCTGCCCGCCACCAAAAAACGTCTTGCCCGCGATCTTGTCGGCGGCGGCTTGGCCGCTGGCATATATCGTGTTGTGTTCGGTGAGGAAGCGATCGTAGCGCCCCTTGGCGGCCATGTTGTTGGTGCTGGTGATCTGTTCGCGGTCCACGGTCGTCGTGCCGTTGTTCGTGCGCGCCGTCAGGACGTCGCTCGTTCCATAGGCAAGGCCGCCTTCCAGGCTCAACTTGTTGTTGCCCTCTTTGCGAAAGCCGTTCACGCCGACGGTGAAATTCTTCGATTGCGCATTGCCGCTTGTGATCAGCATGCCGCCCTTGCTTTGTACCTTCCATTCCACGGCAGGAGCCGCAGGGGCGGGCGGTGGCGGAGGCGGGACGGGGCAGGGTGGTGGGCAGTTGCACGTCGGCGTGGCGGGAGTTGGCTGGGCAGGCGCTTCGGACGCTGGAGCTGCGGCTTTGTCGGCTTCGCCCGTGGTCGTCGGCTCGGCCTTGGGGGCTTCCTCGGTCGGCTTGGCCGTTTCCGTAGTCGATTGTGCCTTCGCGCTGCCGACCTGGCCAAACCCGGCCATGGACGAGAAAAGAACCAGGGACGTGGTGAGGGGATGGCGATTCCGTTGGCCCATGCGATTTCTCCTGAACTTCTGGGGTAGATGGGGAGGACCTGAAGAGGATGCCGGAAAGCGGCAGTGGTCGCATTTTGGGTGACGAAAGCCGGAACTGCAATGCTGGCGACAGTGGCCACTACGCGACGGTCTCGCGCCGGATTTCCCCGTCCAGACCAACCACGATCGATTTGATCGGAACCTTGTGGCTCGCGCGCGCGACCGCTTGTTGAGCCAGACGCAAGAGACCCCCGCAACACGGGACTTCCATGATCATCACCTCGATGGTCTTCACCTTGGCTTGGTCAAGCAGGGCGACCATCTTGTCCAGGTAGATCTCCTGGCCCTGATCGAGCTTGGGACAGGCGATGACCAACCTTTTGCCCGGCAGGTGGTTCTGGTTGAAGTCTGCCATGTCGAAGGCCACGCAATCGGCGGCGAGCAGCAGGTCGGCGCCTTCGAAGGCCGGGTTCAGAGGCGAAATCAGATGCAACTGAATCGGCCACTGAGCAAGCTGGCTGGCGAGGCCCGTTCGGACTGGCGCCGCGGATGGTACGCGTAACAGCGATCGTGGCGCCGAGCTGGGGCAACCTTGGTGCACCATCTTTTCTCTGAATTCCGGGACGGGATGCCCGAGCTCTCCGAGCCGCGCCAAGGCCTGCGCGAGGTAGGCGGACTGTCCGTGCTCGTGCAAATGGCGAAGATGCGCGCGAAGGGTGTTGGTCCCCTTGGGGATGATGTTGTCGAGGGTCGTACGCTCGTCGTACGCCGCGGCCTCGCGGGTTTCTACCGAGATGGCGTCCCGTGGACACTCGCCTACGCAAGCGCCGAGGCCATCGCAGGTGATTTCGCTGACCAGACGGGCCTTGCCGTCGATCAGTTGCAAGGCGCCCTCGGGGCAGCCGTCACAGCAAATGGCGCATCCGTCGCACTTGTTTTCGTCGATTCGAATGATCTGGCGTTGCATTTCTTGGCAATAGCTCCGGTGCAGCAATATAGGACAAGAAGAGTCGGTTTTCACCCCAATCGAAGCAGAACCGACGCTTTCCGTGGCTGTCTGTGGCAGGGGGACGCGGGTTGACGATTTTGGGTCCGGGCAGATACCGTTTGCGCGACGAAAATGTGCTTTGAGATCGGCCGAGTCGACGGCGGTGCCGCCCGGTACATCTCGCCAGCATGCCCAAAATTGCCAGTCTTGCGGGTCGCTTCGGCGGATTGCCCTGTCTTGGTCGAGTGGCCCGAACCTTGCTATCGCATGGATCGTATTCCTCGAAACGGCAAACCCCGGGCGACCGGGGGACGCAAAGCCACGGGACTCACTGAGTTAGCCGGGTTGTCGAAAGGAGACCGAAATGTTTACGAGCTTGCGGCAGAACAGCCGACCGCTGTTCCCAGGATCCCTGCTGTCCGTCTTGTTGATCTCGTGCACAGGAGGCCCGGCGGAGCCAGAAGAGAGCCCGCCGACCAGTCCGGAGCCGAGCATGGTTGGAACGGTGGGGCTGCCCATCCTCGACCCGCTGTCGGTGCGGCCAAACGATCGTCTGATCGATCCGATCGATACGGAAATCCGACAGACGCTGACGGGAAGCCGACACCCCATGGCGCGGGCCGAGTTTGAGGTGGGCGCGGCTGCGGCCGACCAGCCCATGGAAAAGATGATGCTGGTCTTGCGGCCCGACCAGACGCAAGAGCAGGCGTTGGATACGCTTGTACGCGCCCAGCACGATCCTGGCTCGCCCTTGTTCCACCAATGGCTTACGCCAGAAGCCTATGCGCAGCGCTTTGGTGTGTCGAACGCCGACATCGCGCGCGTGGTGGTTTGGCTGCAGTCGCACGGCATGGCCGTCGACGAAGTGGCGAAGGGGAATCGCCTGATCCTCTTTAGTGGTTCGGCGTCGAAGGTCGAGAGTGCATTCAGGACCTCCATGCGATCCTATCGAGTCGCCGGCGAATTGCACTATGCGAATGCAACCGAGCCATCGATCCCCAGCGCGCTGGCGCCGGTCGTTTCGGGCGTGGTTTCGCTGCACGACTTCCGGGCCCATGCCTCCTACGCGCATCGCGAATTCTCCCAGGCCGAAAACACGACCTTCTTTAATGGCATCCAGCAGAGCGCGATCGTTCCGGCGGACCTGGCGAAGATCTACAATGCGACACCACTTTACGCCGCCTCCATCGACGGAACCGGGCAGTCGATTGCCGTAATCGGGCGCAGCAACATCGACATCGCCAACGTGCGCACCTTCCGCTCGACCTACGGACTGCCGGCGAAGGATCCGGTAATCGTGCTTGGCGGCTCAGATCCCGGCATCGTGTGCGGCGGGGACGAGGCCGAGGCGTATTTGGACGTTGAATACGCCGGAGCAATCGCCAAGAAAGCGACGGTCAAATTCGTGGTCGCCAAATCCACGCAAGCGAGTGACGGAATCTTCCTTGCCTCCGCGTACGCGGTGAACAACAAGGTTGCGCCGATCGTTTCGCTCAGCTACGGCCTGTGTGAGCGATTGCTCGGAACCAGCGGTAACGCGTTTTTCAATAGCCTCTGGCAACAGGCTGCTGCACAGGGCATGTCGGTGATGGTGGCTTCGATGGACAGCGGCGCGGCCGGTTGCGACGCCATGGAGGTACCGGTTGCAGCCGGCGGCCTTTCCGTCAACGGCCTGGGCTCGACCCCGTTCAATACCGCGGTGGGCGGCACGCAATTCGACGACGTGACCAACCGCAGCCTTTACTGGGCCAGCACCAACGACCCGGTCACCCAGGCATCCGCGCTGGGCTACATTCCCGAGTTGGTGTGGAATGAAAGCCGCGGCGGCGGTCTGTATGCCAGCGGCGGCGGGCTCAGCAGTCAGTACGGCAAGCCATCCTGGCAGTTCGGCTTGGGCGTCCTAGCCGATGGCAAGCGTGGCGTTCCCGACGTCGCATTCGCAGCGGCCATTCAGGATCCCTACAAGATGTACGCCGACAATCAGCCGTTCGGGGGCGGTGGGACGTCGGCAGCGACGCCGGTCTTCGCAAGTATCATGGCCCTGGTTCTGCAGAAGGTTGGACAGCCGCAGGGACTTGCAAATCCGATTCTGTACGGGCTGGCCTACAAACAGACCAACAACAGCGGCGCGGTGGTGTTTCACGACATCACCAAGGGCAACAACACGGTGCCGGGGCTCACCGGGTACAACGCAGGACCGGGCTACGACCTGGCAACCGGCCTCGGGTCGGTGGACGCCACCCAGCTTGTGAACCACTGGCAAGAAGGCTCTTCGCTGCCGGACTTTCTCATTGTCGCCTCTTCGCCCTCGGCCTCGGTGTCGACGGAGACCACGACGACGACTGGATACACTGTTAAGGCCAATAACAACTTCGCAGGCACGGTGAGTCTTTCGGTGTCGGGGCTGCCCACCGGCGTCACGGCGCAATTCTCGCCGAAGTCGGTCGTCGGATCGGGAAGCGCCAACTTGGCGCTGACGGCGGCGTCGACCGCGCCAGCCGGCTCTTACACCCTAACGGTTTCGGCAACGAACGGCGGCACGACGCGGTCCTTGCCGCTCGCGCTGACCGTGGTGAGCACACCGCCACTGGCTCTGACGATTTCGGCGGCGTACCTCGATATCGCCGCGGGTGCGACCGCTTCGGCCACGGTGGCGACCGCTCGAAGCAGCTCTTTCAATTCCGCGGTCACCTTGGCGGTGAGCGGGCTGCCGCAGGGGATCACCGCCACGCTGTCCGCCACGTCGATCAAGGCGCCCGGTGCGGGCTCAAGCACACTCACCGTGAAAGTAGGCGCCAGCGTTGCGGGCGGGTCGTACCTCGCGACTGTGATTGCGACGGGAGGTGGGGTGACCAAGGTCGCCTACCTGACAGTCAACGCTCTGCCGGCGCCCAGCTTCTCGTTGACATTGAATCCGACCAGCCTGACGGTGGGGCAAGGCTCAAGCGGGAACACAGTCGCCAGCACCATGCGAACGACGACCTTCAATTCGGCCGTGTCCCTCAAGGTGACGGGAATGCCGACCGGTGTGACGGCCTCTTCGGGCTCGATCGCGACGCCAGGGTCGGGCATCAGCACGCTTGGGATCACGGTGGGTAGCAGTGCGACTCCTGGAAGTTACACACTGAC
>PMLH01000604.1 GCA_003159055.1 Myxococcales bacterium | reverse complement strand
GTCGATGGCACCAGCGTCTACTGGACGAACAGCACCGGTGGATCGGTGATGAAGGTGGCGATTGGTGGTGGGCCGCTCACCACGATCGCGTCGAGCCAGTCGCAGCCGCTCGGCGTCGTGGTCGACAGCACCAGCATTTATTGGGGCGATCTCAGCGCGGGCACGCTGATGAAGGCACCACTCGCTGGCGGCCCCTTGACCACCCTCGCCTCGGGTCAAAACCTGCCCGGGATCATCGCGCTCGATGCGACGAACCTCTATTGGACGAACTATGATCCCCCGGTGATGAAGGTCCCGATTGGCGGCGGAACCGCCACCCCCATCGCCAACGGGGCAACCTCCCCCAAGAACATTGCCACCGATGGCGCCAATGTCTATTGGACGAACTATAGCTACAGCAAGGGCACAGTGATGAAGGCACCGATTGCCGGCGGCGACGCCACGACCCTCGCCTCGGGCCAGAACGCGCCCATTGGCATTGCGGCCGATGGCACGAACGTGTACTGGACCAACGAGGGAACCAGCAGCAACCACTTCACGGATGGCTCGATTATGAGGGTGGCGGTGGACGGCAGCGGCCTCACCACGCTCGCCACGGGTCAAGGCGAGCCGCAAGCCATCGCCGTCGACGCCACCAGCGTCTACTGGACGAACTTCTACGGCACCACCATGGCGCTGACGCCGAAGTAGACGGCACGGTTTGGGCTTCGACTGTTGCGCTACCAGAGCATCGGGCTCGCACGTCACCTGCGCCCAAGCCCTGTTCAGTATTCCTCCGAGCTGTCAGGAAATGCGCCGGAACACTACCGCTGCGTCGTCATCGACGTGCCGTAACTCCCCTGCTTTCGTCGGTATCGTGCGGGCGCTGTGCCTTCGCGGCGCCTAAACGCGCGGCTGAAGGCTGCCTCGCTGTGGTAGCCTGCGCGCTCGGCGACATCGAGCACTGACAGATCCGTCTCGCGCAGCAACTCGGCGGCCTTTGTCATGCGCCAGCGCGAGACGTACTCCAGGGGCGGCTCGCCGACCAGGTCGGTGAACCGCGCCGCGAAGGCCGATCGCGACAGGCCCACCGCGCGGGCCAGCCCCTCGACTGTCCACGGCTCGGCCGGCCGCTGGTGGACGAGCTGCAAAGCCTTTCCGATCTGGGCGTCGCCGAGAGCGCGCAGCCCGCAGTCCTTGCAGCTTCCGTTCATGATGTACGTACGCAACGCCTGAACGAACAGCACGTCAACGAGCCGCGAGACGACCACCGTGCCGCCAGCGCTGTGCGCGGCGCTCTCCGCAATAAGCAGCTGCACGGTCGACGACAACCAAGGCGACACGCGCGCGTCTGACGCGGCGATGTGAATGACGGACGGAAGCGTCTCAAATAGGGGGATCCTCCGTCCAGCCCCGTAGCGGAACGCACCCGCGACCAAGGTGGTCCGCGCGCCCTTGCCGCCCAGACGAATAGGGGCGGCCGCGGTCGAGCGCTGGCATTGACCAGTGCCGAGAACGTGCAACGGACTGCCCTTCCCATCGCGCAATACATGCGCCCCACCGTTCGGAAGCAACGCCACGTCGCCCGCGGAGAGGACCGTCGTTCCATCGGACCTCTCCACCTCGAGCTGGGCGCTGCCCCTCGCGATGACGAGGAGACTGGCCGAGTCGGGCAGGTTGGGGAAGCTCAGGCCCCAGGGGGCGCCGAGCTCCATGCGCGCATAGACCAGGGTCGTGAAGCGTAGGCTGCTGAGCAGATCGCCCAGGATGTCGGTTGTCTCACCATCCCGTGTGGCAAGACGATCGGTCAAATTTTCTGGATTCTTTGCCATGTAACGTCCATCAAGTGACGAGCATCTCCTTAGCATACGGTTTCGCAATCGGCCGCCCACAAACCAAGAACAACGGAGAATCTGTCATGACCCAAGAATCAGTTCTTGCCCATTCCAATCAGCCCCATCTGGCGAGCGTCGTCGGGTTGCCGTCAGCACCATCCAAGGAGAACAGCATGGTCACCTCGAAAGTCAGAGCGCTGGCGCTCCGGGCAGAGCCCAATTTGTACGCAACCCTTCGCATCGTCGCGGGCGCCATGTTCGCGTTTCACGGCGCACAGAAGATCCTCGGCTGGCACAGCCACTTCATGCCACCGGTTGGATCGCAGCTCTGGATTGGCGGAATCATTGAATTGGTTGGAGGTACGCTGATCGCGCTCGGTTTGCTCACCCGGCCTGCCGCGTTCCTGGTCGCCGGTCAGATGGCCGTCGCGTACTTCCAGTTCCATTGGAAATTCGCCCTGGCGGGCGGAATGTGGCTGCCGGGGCTCAACCAGGGCGAGTTGGCGGTGCTCTACTGCTTCCTCTTCCTGTTCATCGCCGCCCATGGCAGCGGCGGAGTCGCCGCGCTCGGCGGCCGCGTGCGGAAGTAGACAGAACCGCCTTTTCTGCGAAGCCCAAGGCGGTCATGGGTGCAGCCGGGCTTTGATGACGTTTCCCAACCCGAACAGTCATGACGGGTCGTGAATCCTTTCGCCTGGAAGCGCAATCAAATGTAAATCTGATGACGTTACTTCGTGTGATTGCTTCGACCCCAGGGGAGTGGCCCATCTGGAACGCGCTCGATACGGCGGGCAAGGTCTGGACCGCCGAATTTCAGGTTGCCTCCGGTTCGGACCGTCGAAGGAAGACATCGGCGCATTGAGGCGCTCGCCGTGGCTCGCCGTAGTCTGGGAGTGGATTCGCCACCGCGCGGGTGCCTTGCTTGCGACCGGCGTCGACTTTGGGATCATGATTGGATCGGTTGAGCTCCTTCATCTTGGCCCCGTGGTGTCGACGGCCGCTGGGGCGCTGTGTGGTGCGGTCACGAGCTTTCTGCTCGGACGCACCTGGATCTTTCATCGCGCGGACGCGGGGGTACCGGGGCAGGCGATCCGCTACGCCATGGTTGCAGGGGCCAGCCTGGGACTCAACGCCCTCGGAGAATATTACGTCGCCGTCCGTCTGGGGGTTGCCTACGTCGTGGCGCGCGTACTGGTCGCGACCGTGGTGGGCAACCTATGGAACTATCCCCTGCACAAGTATTTCGTCTTTGGAAAGAGAAGAGTGTCCTGATTCACAGCCGGGCTGGTTCATTGGGCCGTCATGCTTGCGGTCGTGAAATCAATGCTTCCACTACCACCCCCGACTTCTACGAGAATCGTGGCCTGGTCCATCTTCCCCAGTGTCATGCCTGCGTTCCTCCACGCCTCAAAATGTTGAGAAATGGATATTTGCCCGCACTGGCGAGCCGTNNTGAACGAGTCCTCGACGATGTAGTATTCAACACATGGTGATATCGACCACCCATAGATTCCTATATATGAGTAGCCGCCGCCGGTTCCCGTTCTTGTCTCCGCGAAGTCTGCTGAGATCGTTCCGAGTTGGGCGTATGTCTGGGTCGCGTTCCATTGCAGACCGACGTGAGCCAGAAAATCCCCGGAATTGTTCCAAGTTGCGCTAAACGCAGCACCGGCATTGGCATAGGTGGTGAGACATCCCTGATTCCCACTCGACCAGATTGTCCATTGGTAGATGCCCACGCTGCCCGTTGCGCCTGTTGAGCAGTGCGACGTTCCGGTCAAAGGGGGCGCAACCGGACAAGCGCTCGTTGTGCCACCCGAACCGGTTGCACCGCCGGTGGCAGCCGTGCCGCCAGTCGCCACGGTCCCTCCGGATGCGACGACGCCACCGGTGCCGGCGCCGCCGGTGGCAATCGTGCCGCCGGACGCGGGCGCGCCACCGCTGGCTTGCCGTCCTCCCGAGCCGGACGTTCCCCCAACACCGATGGTGATGCCACCTGTTCCAGGTACGCCACCGGTGCGCGCGACGCCGCCGGTTCCCGGCAGGCCACCTGTCCCCGGTGTTCCGCCCGAGCCCGGCAGGCCGCCGTTTCCCTGAGCCGCACCAGTTCCCGGCAGGCCGCCAACTCCAGTCGTCCCTCCGAATCCTGACGATCCTCCCGTTCCCGCGCTTCCGCCGACGCCGCCGCTCGCGACGGGAGCGTCGATCCCGGGCGATCCGCCCGTCCCGCTTGGGCCATCGCTGGCCGCACCGTCGGCTTCCGGCGGACCACCGCCGCCATCGAGCGGTGTGGTGCCGGCTGCCTGCAATACCACATCTTGGTACACCACTTGGCCGGCCACGGCGTTCACAGCACCCTGCCACTGGTCGGTCACAGGCGACGCTGCCATCCCAGAAACCGCGATGCTCTTGCTGCCGGCGCTGGTCTCGATGCCAAGGTTCCAGGTCGAAACGGCCCCCACGGCGTAGGACTGTGTGCGTCCATTGACGATCACCTGGAGTGCGGTGATTGCAGACCGATCCACGTTCGGGGCCGTCGAAACGTTGAGAATGATGCCGGCCTTCTCGGACGAGCTGCAGGTGGACAAGCCGACGGTTATCAGCGCCGTGAGCAGCCCGAGCTCGACGATTTCCCGTGTCTTGCGCAAGGCTAGAACTCCTTCGTGCCGAGCGTGGCGCTGGGCATCTTCAGATTGTCTCCACGGCTGCTAAGCAGGACAACGGCAACCACGCCGCCGGCGACAACCACACCGGTCGCCACCCAGAACGGCCAATGCTTGTAGAAAGGGTCGGACTTCGGCGGTTCGGACGAAGGCGCCGCGATGAGCACGTTGGTTTGGTTGGATCGCGGGGCGGCGACCATCGTCGTGCTCTGGATCGGCGCAGGACCTGTTGACGGGGCGTGCGGCGGCGTCACGGCCGGCGCGGGTGCTGTGGCCGGCGCCACCGGAACGGTCGGGGCAACCGGAGCGGAGGCCCGTTTTTCCTCAAGCTCGCGCAGCTTGGTCTCGGCCAGGGCACGCTGATCACCGCGTGGATTTGAACGAAGGTACGAACGGTATGCCGTGATGCCCTTGTCGGTCTCGCCTGCAAGCCGGTACGCTTGGGCGACGTTGAAGAGCAAATTGGCGTCGAGCGTCTGCAGGTAGGCAGCTTCATAGTCCCGTGCGGCGTCGAGGTACTGGCCGAGGTTGTATTCTCCGGTCGCCTTGCGCACCTGCGCTTTGACCTCGTCACTTGGCGGATTGGCCGCCCTGACGTTCGCAGAAAGGAAGAACAGCAGCGCGAATAGCGCGAGGCTACGCATGGCAGCCTGGATTATATCATCATCATGTTGACGCGCGGGGAATGCATGGACCGGGCACAACCACGGTCTTTCGCAACCAGAGATGGCCTTCGCCAAGCCGTGCCGAACGAGAGCTCGCTGTTCGACGACTCCTAGCCGACCGGCTGCTGCTTTCCCCCCCGGTTGGTTTCGTATTCCGCACCCGCTCGGTCGCTCGCTAGGCTGGCCGTCAAGGACGGACATAGGCCGTGCCGAAAAGCATAGCGGACCAGATCTGCGCTGCAGTGGGCGACGAGCTTCTCGTTGATATGCGTTCTGTGGGTTTCCACGGTCTTGATACTAATGCACAACTCGCGCGCCACCTCTTTTGTGGTGAAGCCACGGACCACGAGGTCAAAGACCTCGCGTTCGCGCGGAGACAGCTGAGCCAGATTGCCGCGACCGGGGTGACCGTTGTCGATGGCCCGAAGCTCCGAGCCGGTCCTGCGCACAGCCGGCGAGAGGAATCGACGGCCCTTCGCCAGACTGGTGATGGCTGCAAGCAGCGTGTCCGCGGACTCATCCTTGGTCACGCAGGCATCGATCCCGGAAAGCCACGCGGTTTGCAGGCGCTGGCTCTCTTTGCAGCCAGTGAGAACGAGAACCTTGCACTCGCGCCGCAATCTTTGGATCTCGCGCGTCGCCGCGATGCCATCCGCGCCCGGGAGCAGCAACTCTGTCACCACCAGGTCAGGGCGCAGACGTCTCACCAATTCGTAGGCTTCGCGGGCGCTGCCCGCCTGGCCCACGACGTCCACTTCATCGTGAGTGCGCAACAAGGCGCATAGACTCTCCCTGAACAGCCGCTCGCCATCAACCAACAGCACCCGCATGGACGCACCTCGTAGCTAGACAGGCTGCAGATTGGTCTGGTGGGTGGGAATTGTCAAAGAGTCAGTTGCCAAGCGAGCGCGCAATCGCCGCGAAGAGTTGCTCCACGGAAAACGGCTTGCAGAGGACCGTGCACGCACCCTTTTCGATCGCGCGTGCGGCCAAGAAATCGGAGTGGTGACTTGTGGTTAGGATGACCTTGGGCATCGTGGCCAGTCCCTGGATCTCGCGCAACAGATCCATGCCAGGCAGGTCGCGGAGTCCCATTTCGGAGATCACCACATCCACCAGTCCCGCTCGGAGCAATGGCAGGGCATCCTGGCCGCGGTTGGCCAGGGCCACCGCGCAGCCGACATACTTGAATTCGTCCAGCAGCCAGTCGCCGAAGTCCGGGTTGTCGATGACAAGGAGGATACGCGATCCGTGCGGGAGCTGCAGCGTACCAGCATGAATACGGTGCCCTTCCGCCGCCGCGCCGTCTTCGTTTGACGACGGCCAACTCCCGACCACCCGAGTTTGTTGCGTCGGGCCTCCCGCCGCCACGCCACCTGCGATCCCTTGTTTTCCGCTCATCATGTCCTCCTCCTGCAGATCCCGTCCATCGGGTAGGCGAGAGGCTAGCGCGTGTCTGCCTCTCGCCTACCCGATCGCCTTTCCCCCCTCGCCCACGGAGAGCCGGGCCGATTTTCACTCGTTCGTACACCGGTGGATTCGATCGCCTGGCTCCGTTCGCCGCTCCCTGTTCCACCGGGGCGCCGGCAGTAGATGCCACCGCCGAAAGGTCCGGTATCGGGACAATTCTGTATTTCGATACAGCTCGCGCGTCAGTCTCCGGCGTGGCTCAGTTGCAGACAGTCTATTTCTTGACCTGTCCAGCGTCGAAATCGTCGCCGCGGAAGTCCTTGCCGCCCCCACCCTTACCCCACGATTTCTTGCCCGAGGTCTTGGCGCTGGTTGATTGGACCGGTGCCGCTTTCGCGCCGCTCGGTTGCACCTTCCGCGAAGGCTGGAGCAACGGAATCGCCTGCTGCGATGCTTGTGCTGGCGCTTGCTGCAGCGGAACTGTACCGACGTTATTGGAATCGAGAAATGGCTCGTCCTGGTCGAGCTTGCTACCCATCATCTTGGACTTGAGCTTGAACAGATCTGCGGTCTTCGCGTTCCCGCCGGAGCTTCGCGCCGATTTGTCTCGGAGCATCTTGCTTTTCGGGAGGTCCACGAACTCGGGCGGCGCGGCCTGCTGTTTGGGCACCGCTTGCGCCGCCGGCGCAGGCATCTCGGGCGTGGCATTTGGCTCGGCCACGCTCGGTGGCGGAATCGCCACCTTCGTCACCGCCGGCTTGTCACGCCCAGCCAGCAGAGTTGCAACCACAAGCGCCGACGCTACGACGCCGGTGGCGGCCCACGCCATCGGCTTGCGAACCGATCGCGCACAAGCACGCGCAAGGCCCCGTTTGGCGTCCATTGCCGAAGCGATGCGCGCGTCTGGGTCGGGCTGCAGCAGGCGCAACACGAGGTGGTCGAGCCGACTCGGTACCTCCGCGCGCAGCCGATGAAGCGATGAAAATGCGCCTTCCGGCCGCTCACCGGCGAGAGCCTCGTAAAGCATCACGCCGACCGAGTACAGATCGCTGCGCGCGTCTACCGAGCGCCCCGCGCGCTGCTCGGGCGACATGTAGGGGAAAGTGCCTAGAATGGCGGCCGTGCGCGTGAGCTGCGTCTTGCCGGTGTTGGCCTGAAAGTCGAGACGGGCAATGCCGAAATCCGCCAGGCGCGCCCCGTCGGCCGCCAACAAGACATTCGCCGGTTTGAGATCGCGATGGACCACGCCGCGCGCATGCGCATGCGCCAGCGCATCGAGCAGACCGGAAAAGATCGCCTGCGCCTCGGCCAGGCCCAGCGGCCCCTTGCCAAGCCGTGCCGCCAAGGTCGGACCGTCGACCAAGTCCATCGCAAACCACGGCACCCCCTGCGCTTGGCCGTGCGCCTTCACCTTGACGATGCCGACGTGGTCGAGCTTTTCCAGCAAGGCCACCTCGCGCGAAAACCGCGCCACCAACTCCGGTTCGGCGGCGAGACTTGGCGACAGGAACTTCACCGCCAGCAGCTGGCCATCGCGGAGCGAGCGCGCCCGGTACACCGTCCCCATGCCGCCCGCGCCGATGACGTCGTCGATCAGGATGCCGTCGACCTCGACGCCCGCCCAGCTCCGCTCGGCCACGAAGCGCGGCTTACCGACCAGCGTTTCCAAACGAGCCGCGTCGACTTCCACCAAGCACGCCGGGCAATGCAAGGAAGCCGCCCCACCCGAAAGCTTGGGCAGCGGCGTCTGACAAGCCGGACAAAGAAACCGAAGCGCGAGCGACGAAGACACCAAGCCATCGTACTACCAATTGCACGCCACGCGCTCGCAGACCGCGTGCCAATGAAACGCGAAATCCATACCGCGAACGCTGGGCTTCTTCTCGCATGAGCCGGGCGTGCATGTGCGAAGGGCCGTGCTAAGTACCAAAGGGCCGCGCCGTGCTCAAGGCGACGGCCAAGAAAAAGGAGAGTGGTTTCATGTCCAAGGTCCTACCATTCACTGTTTCCCTCGTCGCCGCTGCGACGCTGTCGCTGTCCTCATCCGGCGCGTCGGCCCAGCTCGATCTGCCGCGACCCAGCCCGTCGGCCAAGGTGTCCCAAGTAATCGGGCTTACCGAGGTCACCGTCGACTACAGCAGCCCNNACCAAGATCACCTTCAGCCGAGACGTCACGTTCGGTGACAAGCCGGTAGCAGCCGGCACGTATTCCCTCTTCACCATCCCGACCAAAGGAGCCTGGACGGTGATTCTGAACAAGAAGGCCGATCAGTCCGGCACCGCACGCGACTACAAGGCCGAGCTCGACTTGATGCGGTTCCAGGTCCACCCCAAGCCGGCGCCGCACCGAGAGCGCATGACGTTCCTGTTCTCGGACTTCAGCGACGACAAAGGCACGCTCGATTTGGAGTGGGACAAGCTGCGCATCCCGATGCCCATCAAGGTCGGCACCGAAGAACAGGCGCTGGCCAACATCGCCAAGTCCATCGAAGGAGCCTGGCGAACCTACGCGAACGCGGCCCGCTACCTGGCCGAGACCAAGAAGGACTACGACACCGCCCTCACCTACATCGACCAGTCGCTTGGACTGAAAGAGGACTGGTTCAATCTCTGGATCAAGGCCACCGTGGTGGCAGGAAAGGGAAAGACCAAAGACGCCATTGCTCTCGGCGAGAAAGCCTATCAGCTCGGCCAGAAGGCGGACTTCTTCTTCCTGGAACCCGAAATCAAAAAGACGCTCGCCGAGTGGAAGAAGAAGGGGTAGCGATCGCTTACGCCCCGAGCACCCGCCGGTAGGTGGCTTCATAGCGGTCGACGGCTGAGGCCGGGCGGAAATGCGCTTGCGCGAGGTGGCGTGCGGCGCCGGACATGCGGCGGCGAAGAGACTCGTCCGTGAGCAGCTGGCGCGCGTGTCCCGCCATGCTGGCGATGTCCCCGACAGCGGCCAGGAAACCTGTCTCGCCGTCGGCCACGACTTCGGAGATGCCGCCGACGTCGGAAGCCACGACGGGAACCCCACATGCCATAGCTTCCAGCGCCGCCAGGCCGAAGCTTTCGGTTTGGCTCGGCAGCAAGAACAGGTCGCTCTGCTGCAGAATCTCCACGAGGTCGCCCCGCTCGCCCAGGAAGCGCACGTGCGCGTCCAGTCCCAGCGCCTTCACCAAGGCCTCGACGTGCGGCCGCTCGGGGCCTTCACCAACCAAGTCGAGACGCGACGGAATCTCGGCCCGCACGGCCGCGAAGATGCGCACGACATCCGCGACGCGCTTGAGCGGGCGGAAATTCGAAACGTGGGTCAGCACCCGCGGGTGCGCGGCGGTTTGGGCCGCGACGACTCGCCCGGCCTGCTCGCCCGGCGGACGAAACTTCTCGGTGTCCACGAAATTGGGAATGACTTCGATGGCCACATCGCGGGGAAGACCGAGGTCCTGGTGGGCAGCCGCGGCCAGCCATCGCGAGGGCACGGTGATAGCATCGCTTGATCGAACCACGAATTGGGTCAGGGGTTGAAACTTGGGGTCGGAGCCGACCAGCGAGACGTCGGTGCCGTGCAAGGTGGTCACGATCTTCGGCGATGACGTCCCCAGCACCTGACGGGCCAGGAAGGCGCTCACCGCATGCGGAATGGCATAATGCAGATGGAATAGGTCCAGTTTTTCCGCGCGCGCGACCTCGATCATCTCTGCGGTCAGCGCCAGGGCGTAGGATCGTTCTGCCAGCAAGGGATAGTCGAGCGATGCGACCTGATGATAGGTGACGTTGGGACAGGAGGGATCCAGCCGAATCGGTGGCTTGTCGCTGAGGAAATACACGCGATGTCCCCGTCGGCCGAGCGCCATGCCGATCTCGGTGGCCACGACGCCGCTGCCGCCGAAGCTGGAAAAACAGGCCATTCCGATGCGCAAGCTCGACCGCAAACCCATCATGGTTCCAAGTCCTGAACGTCGGTCGCGAACGGGCCGCCAGCCTGTAGCTTCTCCAGCACCAGGCGTTTGAGCCCGGCGACGCCCAGGCGTCCGGCCAACGACGGCCAACCGTAGTACCGTTCCTGCGGCACGTGATTCGGGTAAAGCTCGGTTTCCAGACGATGGACGCGCCGTAAGGTTGCCTCGTCGCGTTCCATCAGGGTGCGAGCATAGCGCCCGATCAGGCGTTCCATCCCGTGGGCGACACTTGCGCGCGCGCGCGCGGCCGGCCTTTGCAGATGTGTCCCGGCAGCAATGACGGTCGTCGCGATTCTTTCCACCGCCGGCGCGATCTGGTGTTCGACCAGCGCGCGCAACTCCGCGGGCTCGACCGCGCCAGCGGGGAGGCGTGGGTGCAAGCGAGCGCGCAGCTCGTCCGGCGGCAGCGCGAAATCGTCGGCTTTGAGCCCAAGCTGTCCGAGCCATCGTCGCGCACGAGCATCCACGCAGCGAAAGCGAGCGCGCGGAACCAGCAACGGCGGCAACAGTCCGAAGTGTGCGTAGAGCGGATCGAGCTGGGCGAAGTAATTGATCTCGCCCGGCCCGCCCACGTAGGCCACGGTCGGCAGCAGCGTATCCTGCACGATTGGCCGCAGAAGGGCCGAGGTGGAAAAACGCAGCGGCTCACGCGCGAGCGTGGCCAGGATGTCGTCGTGGCGCATGACCTCTGCGCCTCCCGCCAGCGTCCAACACGCCTCGCCTGCCTTGTGCCGTTGCAGGCGAAAGCGCGGGCCCGTTTCAGCGTCGCGGTGAAAGAAGACGAGCGCGCCTCGCTCGCGCACCGCTACTTGTTCTTTGAACCCGGCTGCGGCCAGCGCGGCCCGGCGGTCTTGCAGGCGAGCCTCGATGGCCTCCGCGTCGTCGAGGCAAGCTCGGTAGATGGGACTGGCCAGCGTCGCCACGCGCGCATCGCCGGGCTCGCGTGGATCGAAGACCAGCAGGCCCTCGTCGGCGAACACGGCCGCCATGACCCGTGCAAAGGCGGCGGCCATGGAACACCCCGGCTGGTAGTGGGCGCGCAACAGGGCGAGCGTTTCCTCGGCAGCCGGCCCCGGTTCGAGGACATCGGCCAGGGTGTCCAGAAGCAAGCTCACCTCGGGCGGGAGCGTACGGTAGGCGACCGACGCGCGCCCGAGGCCGCCAGACTTGTCGGGCAAAGCCAGGCGAGCCGGCTCGCCATCCCTGCCCGCCACCACGCAGGAGCTGATCTCCGCGAAGTCGTGGTCCTCGGTCTGCAACCAAAACAGCGGCACGCAGCGGATCCCGGACTCGGCTTCGATCGCGCGCGCCACCGCGACGGCCGAGGCCGCCTTGTAGAAGGCGTAAAGAGGACCAAGGAAGACCCCTATCTGTTGCCCGGTGGCGACCACTACGGTTCCGCCAGCGGCCAGCGCGCGCAGGTTCGCCAGGCGGGCGGCACTGCCGGGCAGACGCGCTTGCTGCTCGGCCAACACCTCGTACAGCCGCGGCGCCATGGTGCGCCCCGCGGCAAGGCGAGCGCGCGCGATTCTCTCGGACGGGTCGCGGAAACGAGGCGCGAAGAACGCAGCTGCGGCAGGCTCACCTGCGAGGTAGGACTTGGAAAATGCGTGGCCCACTTTTCGAGGTGATTATACGCGGCGAATTTGCCTCGCGCCCGCCAAGCTTCCCGCATTGTTTGTCTCTCGAAATGCTCCTACGATCGAAGCGCTCTTTGAGGAGGACTCATGCAACGGCTCTCGATCCTGGCGTGTGGCCCTGCAACCGTGACCTTGGCCGGTCCTCTCGCGCCCTCGGCTGCGGCGATGGGAGCCGACAGGCCGCGCGGACGCTAGCCGCGATGCTGGCGGCATCCTCGGTGGAGGAAGCTCGGGTACAGGGGGCGCCGGGGCCTGAGGCAACAGCGGTGGAGGTGGCGGCGCGGGCGGCAGGACCGGCACGGGCGGCTCGGCCGGGGCAGGCGGAGGCTCAACCACGAGCACGAGTTGCGACGCGTTCGATGCTTGCGGCGGTTCGGTGGTCGGCGTTTGGAAGTTTCCGGCGACCGTGCTTTGCGGACCGTCCTTCGCAACCCTGGCCAGCTGTCCGGCGTACGCCAGGACAGACAACTACCAGGAAACCGGCACCGTGACGTTCGGAGCTGACGGCTCCTTCCAGTCCGGTCGGCGCGTCAGCGCCAGACAAGGGTCTGTCGGTGTCGTGCTGGGAGAGCCCGCCTGGCAGCGGTCACTGCGAGTACGTCTACAGCAACGCCGTCATCAGCGAAGAAGGGGCCTACACCACGACGGGAAGGACCCTCGCCATGGTGGCGCCGGGGTCGAGCTCGGACTCCAGCCCACAGAACTACTGCGTGCAGGGAAACACGGATCAATCGAGGCATTTGTGGGCGGTCTCGTCTGAAGTACACGCCGTGGCCAGGCAGGCTTGGAGGGAAGAGCGTACCTTCCCTCCACGACAGCGAGCCAGATCCGGCGCGAAGCGATGGACCAGGTCCTGTTGCCAGCGAGCGCTGAGGACCGGATCCCGGTATCCAGATTCGCTGAGTTCGAGTTCAACGAGTCGGTGAAGGATCGCCTCGCAATCGTCTGCACGCGCGGGATGTTGGTTACAGCCCGAGGCGGAGATAAGCAAGCCAGAAGAAATCAGGAGCAACAAGCGCATAACCGCCTTCAACGAAAGAAGTGGACGCGGATAGGTGGTGACCGTGCGACAATCGCCTGACCTGCCATATCATGTGCTGGCTCGAAGCGCGTTCTCAGGGCGCACAAGCGCGCGGCGGCGCCGAATCCGAAACCGGGATCGCTCAGGATGTCCACCCGATCGGCCCGGCCATCGGCGCGTACGCTCGCTTGCAATATGACCGTCTGCTCATTCACCTGCTCGGCATCGGCTTCTGCCGGCCAGGGGCAGTTCCAGGCGGACTGGTCGAGCGTGACGGCGCGGGCTCGACTGCGAAGGCTGGGCGGTGTGCTCCTGGATGCCTCGGGTGCCACGGGATCGAGGGCGGCCTTGTGGCTGGTTCCACTGCTGGTCGTCGTGCCGCCCGCATACGAAGTGCCCGAGCCGACGATGAACGCGGTCGCAGTGAAATCGGCCAGCTCCGGAGACACTGCGGCGAGCTGCCCAGCCTGCGCGGGCGGAGTCGCGCGCGCTTGTTGGCCATGGGGTGCCCGCACGGATCTAGAAGCTGAAATGTGGGGTGCTTCCGCTACCGGCGCAGAAGGCGGCGGTGCAGGCGGAGGTGGAGGCAGCGTCACCTCGACCGCACGCTCCATCGCGATGGCCTCGTGAATGCGCGCGGCCATCTCGGCGCTCCAGGGGCCGAGGGAGTCCCCGAGGTGACTCACCATCGCGAAGACTCCACCATAGAGCGCCACGACTACCGCACCGCCAAAGGCCAATCGTCGCCATCGGCCGCCAGGCTCGGCGAGAAAAACGAGATCGACGATGCGCGGTGAACGAGCCACGAGTTTGGTCAACCGAGGATAGCGCATGAAAGATGCCTCACTGCTTCTTCTGCTCGTCCGGAAGTGCGCCGAACGCCACCCGAGTCAGACCCGCGCCCTTGAGCAGGTCGAGTACGTGAATTACCCTCCGGTGTGGCACCTCGCCGTCGGCTTGGATGACAGCCCGCAGATCTCGATCGTCAGCCAGGGCCGCACGTGCTTTGTCCTCCAGGGCTTCGTCGTTGGGCAGAGCTGCGCCGTTGACCAACATCGGCCCGCGCACGGGGACGATCACCGATAGCACGACCTGCACCTCGTCCCCGTGGGCCGCGTGGGGCAAATCGAGCGGTACCGCGGGGGTAACGATGATCTTCGCGGTCACGATGAAGATCACGAGCAACACCAACATCACATCCACGAGCGGGGTGACATTGATGCCCGCGATGATTCCATTCGCCGGCTGACCGCTAGGCGCTGCCATCTGCCACCTCCTGCAGCCGAGGCGCGTCTTGCGGTCCCCGCGCATCGTCCGCGATATACGCAAGAACCAGATTCGCGAGCACCTCGGCCCCGGAGAGCAACGAAGTAACCCTCCGCTGCAGGTAGTTGTAGGCCGCCACCGCCGGCAGCGCGACCAGGATGCCGACAGCAGTCGCAACCAGGGCCTCGGCGATGCTGGACATCACTGCCTGCGAGGCCACTTGACCCGCGCCAGCCGCGTGGCCGGGCGCGGAGTGGCCAAGCTCTTCGAAGGCGTGGATGACACCCACCACGGTGCCGAACAGTCCCACGAAGGGGGCGTTGTTGCCCACGGTCGCCAGGAAGGCAAGCCAGCGTTCAAGCCGACCGCGTTCGAGCGCAGCCGCGCTTTGCATCGCCTTCTCCGCGGCCTCGGTTCCCCGCTCGGCGAGACGCAAGCCCGCGTCCGCCACACGCGCCGCAACCGCCGGGCTGGCCTCGAGTACACGGCGCGCGTCCGCGAAGTTACCGCTGGCCAGGTGTTCGTCGAGCTCGCGAGCGAGGGCTTCGAGATCCCCGCCGCGGCGGCGCAGATAGAGCCAGCGCTCGGCGGCCAGCGCAAGGCTGGCCATCGACAGTGCCCCAAGAAACCACAGGACCCAGCCCGCTCCCGAGGCGAGCAAGAGCCGCTTGACTGCTTCGATGGTAATCACGGCATGCCTCACTTGGGCGACGGATAGTGGCGGTCGACGTAGCAGAGACCATCGGAGTTGAGATGGCCCTGGGTGCTTTGATTGTAGGTTGCGTAGTCATCGTAGTCGGCAAGACCGGACACGCTCTGCGCATCGAAGGCCATGGGGCCGGTGAATTGGGCGTGAACGTCGGTGGGCGGGGCGATGCAATAGCGCCAGTAGAGCGGATTGCCGACTGCGTCCTTGTAGGCCGGGGCGTAGGGAGCTCCCTTTGTCATTTCAAGCGTCACGGTTGGAAACACGCCGTTTTGCCCCTGGCCCGCCACGGTCGCCGCATACTGGTCGAAGTGCGCCGGCGAATCGTGGAGCACGCTGTCCCAGAACGGGTGATCGGTGTGAACGGTGACCTGCGCGATGACAGATCCGCTGCTCTTGAAAAAGATCCCACGTTCGGCTTCCTCGCCCGAAAGTGGCGCGCCCGAATTGTCGGGGTTCTGGCAATTCACATACGAGGTGGGCGACTTGAAACACAGGTGAAACTTGACGCTTTGGCCAGTTTGCGGCCAGCCGGCGTACTCGGTCGCGTAGTAGCTGCTCGGGGAGCCGGGCGTCGTGCAGGTGGCGTCGCTCCCCTTGAAGATCGCGGTGCCGACGAAGAGAACCACGCAGCCGCTGGTCGCCATGTCCTGGTAGTCGGCCAGGCCCGCAGCGTCGAGGTTGACGTTCATGGCGGCCGAGGCGGCGGGAACCAGGTCGAAGCCGAAGGCGTAGGGCACGGCACCGCTGGTATCGAAGTCCGCGCTATTCCCGGCCGGATAGTTCTGGTGCGAAAGCGCCGCGATGGGGACAGCTTCCTCACCAGGACCGCCTTTGCCTGGAAGATAGGATTGGTCGCTGTGGGCCAGGTCGATGGCCCAGGGGCCGGTCACCTTCGCCACCGTGAACTCCGTGCAAGACTGGTCGCCTGGCCTGATGAAGGGACCGTTCGAAAGCGTGATGTTGTCCACGGTGACTAGAAGTCGCGTGAAGTGCACGTCCCAGCCGTCGACGAATGCTGGGTCGCCGTCGTTGACCGGCGGAAACGGGTAGCCGGTGAGCGCCAAGGCCTCGCCCGAGGCCGAGAATAGGACGCCGCCCGGCCCCGGATCCACGGGTGGGGTGAAGGTTTGCAACGAAACCGCGCCAGTGCTCGGCGTGGGCCATGTGGTGGCGGGCGCAGCAGCGCTGGCGCAGGTTACGGTCTGTCCGCTGCTGCTGGAGCAAGCCCCGAGCGCCACCGCCATGGCCGCCGACGCGAGCGGGCGCGCATTGCCAATGATCCTGATTCTCCCATTTCGCATGGTTGTCTCCTTTGTGTCTCTCGTTCAAAGCGAGTCGGTCCAAGAAAAGGTGTAGGGAGCCGTCTGGTGCAGGTTGGTGTAGAGCTGGAATCCCGTCGGCGAATAGCCGGCGCTGCTCGGGTCGTCGCTGAAGGCGTAGCCACCTGTCGTCGTGTCCGGTGGCAATTGACTGAAGTCGACGCCGGTAAAATAGTCTCGTGGATCGATGCGCAAGAGCAGCCCACCCGTGCTTCGAATTGGGACGGCATCAATGGGCGTGACGATGCGGGCCCTGCACATCGGATCGCCACCGGCCGCGCCAGAGATTGCGGCTTGTCGGTTCGAGCTGATGGTGACGGTCCCCGAAAAAGGGAAACTCGCCACGGACTGCGTCGCCGTGCCGGCCACGACCAGGATGGGTGCGGGGTCGGTCGAGGCGTTGATGTCCCCACCGGTCAGCCACACTTGGCCGATCAGCGCCGTAGGCTCGGTGATGCCGTGGGCCTTCGCCGAGAACATCTGCAATCCCGGATTCAACAGATCGACGTCCAACCCCGACGTTTCCTGCGCGACGTAGGTGCCAGTCAGGTAGCAGCCCGTAGCCTGGCCGCCGGAGATCGGCCGGCTTTCGTCCAGGTACAGAGCGCCGATGTGGAGCTTGGCCAGGGTGAGCACGACGTCCCAACCTGCGCTGTTGGTGAAAGCAAGCGGTTGTCCCGCCACCGCATCCGTTGACCCGGCTGCCGCGACAGAGAAGTCTACCGTCTGGCCGCCGGTCTGACCGACACAGCCCGAACCCGCGGCCAATACCAGTGTGAAGAACCACGCTTGATTCATCACGCCCCTCCGAAGTTGAAGCCCAAGCTCAAGAACAAGGTGCGTGGGGGCCCGGCCGTGAAGGTGCGATCCGGCACCAGCGTCGGTTGCGGTTGGCTGTGAAAATCGGACGCATAGTTGTATTCACCCAATCGGTATTGCGTATCGAGCAGGTTGGTCGCCGAAAAGCGAAGGTGGTAGTTGGCCCATTCCGCCGAGGCGGAGGCATCGATGGTGAAGATCGTGTTGCTGACTTCGCCATAGGGTAGGGGACGGCGCCCGACGTAGGTGATGCCCGCGCTCAGGGTGGTACGAATCGGCTTTCCCAACACGGTCCAGGGCAGCGTGCGAAAGAGAGCGCTGTCCGAGCGAAAGACCGCCCCTGGCACGTACGCGACTGCGGTGCCGTCGTCGTTGTAAGTCGCGCGCACCAATGTCAGGTTCGCCGACTCGTCGAAGAACGATCCCGTCAGTCGCAGGGCGCCCAGCCAACCCGTGCGCGTGGTTCCGACGCCAAGCACGTTGCGGCCGGCGGTCTGATCGAAGATCAGGTCGCGATCCACGACCGTGCGGAACACCACCGAACGCGCTACCACGGTCGCACTTCTCACGTTGCCCGCGTACGCTACGCCGCCTTCATAGGCCGTGATGCTGGCAAACGCCGCTTGCACGTCCTGGGTGATGTAGCTCGGGTCGATGGAGCGGATCCCTTTGCCGTAGCTGGCTGACAGCGATAGGTGCCGGAACGGTCCCGCGATGAGCGAAGCACGCGGCAGGAAGGCCACGCCCGAGGTCGAGGTGACCTGGTCGGGCTCGCGCGGTCGACCGTAGTTCTGCTGGGTGAGGCAGCTCTGGTCGATGGGCGGATTGGTGGTCGATGGGTGCGCGACGGTCTGGGCCGCGCAATTGTTGAGCACGTCGTAGGTGACGATCTCGGCGCGTGCACCTCCACGCAGCGACAGCCAGCGCAGCGGGCGAAGGTTGAGATCGCCATAGAGCCCGACGTCGCCGAGCTGCGAGTCGAGGTCGGCGTCGGTCTTGTAGGGAACGCCGGTAGTGGCCTCCAAACGTTGCTGGGTGCCGTTCGCTTGATCGCCGCGCGCATAGTAGCCCAGCTCAAATTCCTGGCGCAGTCCAAACGTCTCGGTGTGCAGCCGCGCGGAGCCGCGCACCCCGATAGTCAGCTCGTGCGCGTTGAGATCCAAAGTGTCGCCGCGCTGGCCGTGGATCGATTGCAGGGGCTCGTGCACGTCGAGCAGGAAGCCGGTGAAGTTCTCGATCAAGCGCATATCGCGCTTGATGAGGAAGATCTGCTGCGCGAGCACGGTGTCGCCGGGATGGCTCTCGATGTCGGCGGCCAGCGAATACCGGGAAGCATCGCCCCCTTGTGGAACCGCTTCGAGCGCGAACCTCGACCGGTCGTAGCTGTCGTAAAAGCCAATCTTGCCCGACTCGTAGTCCTCTTCCCGGATCACGCCGGCCTCGTGAAAATGCGTGGCGTAGGCCTGCGTGCTCAGGCGAAACGATCCCGTGGCCCCGAAGCGTCCCTCGTATTGCCCCATCGCCGAGCCGCGCTGGGCATCGCGGTTCTGGCCGAAGCCCGCCGTCTTGTAGATCTCGGCGCCAGCGAAGGTGTGGGTGCTCTCCCCTGGCGGTCCCCACAACGCGAGGAAGCGCTGGGTGCCGAAGCTCCCGTTGGTGTAGCGCGCGCTCATGCCCCGCTCGGCCAGCCCGAGCTCGTAGTCGGCGCTGCCCGCCACCGCGTAGTTGCCTTGTCGCGGATCGAACGGCCCTTCGACCACGTGAAGCGACTCGACCAATTCGGGGATGATGAAGTGGGTGTCGGCGTAGCCGTTGCCGTGCAGGTTCCCGCTCTCGTTGATGGGCACGCTTCCAACCGAGAACTCGATATCCTGCCCCTCGCGCGCGTCGAATCCGCGCATGAAGACTTGTTCGGCGTGGCCTTCCCCGCCTTCGTTGGTGAGCAGTATCCCTGGGGCGAGCTTGAGCAGTTCAGATGCGTTGGCACGCGGCACCTCGGCAAGCTGGTCGACGCGCACCTGGAAATCGGAGGCGCCTCGACTGACAGGTGGACGGCGGCCGAGCACGGTGACGTCGAGAGCAGAGGGTGCGGGTGGTGATTCCGTCTTCGGCTCCGTGGGCGGTGTGGCGAGAGAGCTTGCCGACTGCTCTTGCGACGTCAGTGCCGGCCTGGGGGGAGGTGATGTCGGGTCCTGTGGCGTAGAAACAGCCGGCGGCTCGAAGTGGAAGAGGAGCTGGACTCGACTTGCCACCACCTTGCCGCTACGGCGCGCTGGCCTGAAGCGCCAGTGGCTAGCCGCCTCGATTGCAGAGCGGTCGAGGGCAGGTTCCACGCCACGCACGATCCCCATTCCGGTGACGTTCCCCTGCGTATCGACATCGACGTTCACTGCGACGTCGCCGCGCGTACCGCTGGCGGCAGCTTCTGGTGGGTATGAAGGCTGCTCCTGTTCCAACACCTGCGGCGGCTCGACTGTTGGTGTTCCCGCATCCTGAGCGTGCGCGCTGCGCGCTGCTGCAACCAAGGTGCTCAGGCTGAAAACCAGATACGACCAGCGATTGAACGGTTGTGAGAGATAGCGACGATAAAAATGAATGCAGAATGGGGACACGAGATCTCCTCGATAGGCCCAAAAAACGGGGAACACGACGGCAGCGACGTGCTACACGGTCGCCGTTGAAGCTCGCTCCATGCGTGGCTCAATTCCCATGTGGGGACTGACCCTCAACGCGAGCGGTGGTGCTCGACATCGGCCCAGGTACAGGGAGCGCGAAACTGGCGCTACTGTCTACCCTTCCGACGGAACAAATCGATTGACACGGAAACCCTGAGAGGGTTTCCATACCTTCCCGCGATGGTGCGCGGCCAGCAAAAGCTGGCCGACTCGCCACGCGACTAGGCTGCTGGCGGAGAAGTCTTGGGGGCGCTAGCGAGGACGAACGCTCGTCCAGGTCGCCGTGCGGGTTCGCTGGCCGGCCGAACAACAACCGGCGGCGGCACGAAGCGCGTGGACTGTCTTACAAGCTGATCCCGCGTGCTCCCACGAAACGCCAACACCACGGAGCAGTGATCGTGCGA
>PMLH01000242.1 GCA_003159055.1 Myxococcales bacterium | reverse complement strand
TCGTCCGGTAAACTCACGCTAGCCTGCGGCCTTGATGTTCTTCCCATGCTGCTCGTTGCTGCGGAGTCGTCCATGCAGGCCATCGTAGAGCTCGCCGGCGGGACGGTTGGGTTCGCGGCTGTGGAGCTGGCGTCGGGGCGCTCGCTCGGGCTGAAGCGGAACGGGACGCACCACCCCTTTCCGCCCTCGCCATACGGGCCCCGCTCACATCGACTCGAGCAGTTCCTCGACAGCCTGCTTGAGCCGCGGAATCTCGACCTGGACGGTTGTCCACACCAGTTCGAGGTGTACTCCAAAGTACTGGTGAATGAGCATGTCACGCATGCCCGCGATCTGACGCCACGGAATATCCGCACGCCTTGACCGTGTCTCGGCGGAGAGGTTCTTGGCGGCCTCGCCGATGATCTCAGGATTTCGGATAGCGGCATCCTGGGTCCGCACGTCTGCGATGAACATCGCTTGCCCTTCGGCGGTGTACGAGAGGATGCGAGCAGCGGCGTCGCGTATGTGCAGGAGATAGACTCGGTACTCTGTTACAGAGGTATGGCCTCGGCGAGAATACGATCGCGCAGGTAGGGGCTAATGCCTTCGTTGGTCAGCACGTCGAAGCGCCGCCCCAAGGCGTCCGCCAACTCCTGTTCGAGGCCGACCAAATCAAGCAGTGTCCGGCCAGGCTCCATGTCGACAAGGACGTCGATATCGCTCGACGGCTGGCCCTGACCGCGCGCGACCGACCCAAAGACGCGAGGGTTCCGCGCGCCATGAGCGCCCAGAATGCGAAGGATTTCCCCGCGCTTTTCCTGAATCGACCAGTCCATGCCAAGGATTGTAGCATGCCCGGCAGAAGGCCTTCGGTGCGGGAGTGCCATCAGAGGCCTGTTGAGCTGGCGCCCAAGTTACCTGACGTCGCTCCCAATGCAAGGATCCGTGCTAGGCTTGAATCGTCATGCCGATGGCACGGTCTACGCCTCTCGGAAACGATCCCGCAGCGATACGCGATGTCGTGACCGCGCTGGGCACCGCGACGACGAGATGAACGCCATTCAGCCTCTGACCAAAGACCAGCTCGACGCTTTGCTGAGGGAGGGCGAGTTCCCCGAGAGCGTTCGCCTGGCCGCGCCCAAGGTGGTGGTGATCATGACCCAGGACTGGTGCGGGCAATGGACCAGTATGGCAGCCTACCTGCCCGACTTTGCCGACCAAGCGGCGATCTTCACCGTCGAGTACAACCTGCTGCCCGACTTCGAACGCATCATGAGCTTCAAGGAAGACGTGCTCAACAATCAGCAAGTGCCCTACCTTCGCTTCTATCGGGATGGAAAGCTGGTGCGCCAATCCAACTGGCTGCCGCGCGCATCGTTTGCGGCCATGCTCGGGCGCGCGTAGTCGGGCAGGCGATCGGCTCGGTCGTTCGTCACAGAGGTCGAGCTTCTTCGGCCCTTGGATAGACAGAGGATGGACAGAGGGCGCGGCAAGAGGCCTTCGGTGCTACCCTGCGGCCTTGATGTTGTTCATCGCCATGCTGCTAGTCGCCGCCGAACCGCCCATGCAGGCCATCGTGGAACCGGCCGGGGGGACGGTCGGGTTCGCGGCTGTGGAGCTGGCGTCGGGGCGGTCGCTCGGACTGAGGCAGGACGAGCGGTTTCCCATGCAGAGCGTATTCAAGTTGCCGATTGCGATCGAGGTGNNGTGCGCAAGCTCCTCGAAGCGATGGTCGTGAACAGCGACAACGTCGCCTGCGACCGATTGCTCGCGCTGGTGGGCGGCCCGCAAGCCGTGGATGCTCGCATACGCGGTCTTGGCATCGAAGGGATCACCATCCGCTTTTCAGAGCGCGAGATGACTGCCGGCAAGGGGGACAACACGGCAACGCCCGCGGCCATGGTCGCGCTCCTCGGCAGAATGGCGCGACAGGGGCTCGGCCTCCTGCCGGCGAGCGCCAAGCACCTTGAGGATCTCCTGCTTCAAGTCGGTACCGGTGCAAAGCGTATCAAGGGCGGCCTGCCACCCGGCACGCCGGTCGCACACAAGAGCGGAACCTCGCGCACCCAAGACGGCAAGACCGACGCCACCAACGACGTTGGCCTCATCTCGCTGCCGAACGGGAACCGAATCGCTATCGCGGTCTTCGTTCACGACTCCCCTGCCGACGAGCGAACGCGCGAGGAGACCATCGCCAAGCTGGCCCGAGCCGCATACGACACCTTCCGCGCCCCCAAGGTGCATACGACGGTTCCCAGAAGCACGAGGCGCCACTAACGATAGAATCCGAACCCCACCACACTCAAGCCGAGCACCACCATCACTTGAGGACGGTACTGAGGGGCAGTATTCGGGAATTCGTCGTTGACGTTGAAGCCAAAACAATGGACCCGGACCTCCGGTGCGATGCCGATGGAGCGCAGGATCTCCACGTCGCGCCCGAAGGCCAGGCTACCAGCGGGTGCCCAGGTGGTGTAGGTGGTTGCCGATCTCGCCATTCCGCTGTCGGTCACATACGCGGGCCAGTCCTCTTCTGCAGCAACCAGACCAGCGCTCGCATCGAGCCAGTACTGGGATGCCGCCGTTGCACCGAAATAGTAGCGTCCGGTGAATTGGATATCCCACAACTTGGTGGGTACATTTCCGCCCCGGCCGAGCCACGCCACGCCCCCGGAAATGCCCGCAGCCCAATCGTTGCCGAGACGCCAGCGCGGCGAGATGCGTAGCCCAGCAATGGTCGAGAAAGCGCCACAGGAGACCATGTCGCCAGTCGTCGGAGCACAGAGCGAACCCAAAACCGTTCCAAGCAACGCCGTGCCGCCCACCGTGAGTCGCGGGACTTCATGGGAAACAGCGGTCACTTCCGTCGTCTGTGCCCAGGCATTGGCCTGCAAGCAGCCAATGACCAGCACCATGCCAGCGAGCACTCGCCAACGCATGCCACAACTCTACGCCTCGGTCGATACCACGACCAGTGATCGAAGCGCTGCCCTCCTTCCTGGTGTGCTCCGGTTCACACTGGCACCTCCGTAGCGCGCGCGGCAAAGTGCATCCTCGCCGCAATTCTCGAATGTGAGCCCTCGGGATGTTTTGGGCATCCAAGGGAGACTCACAACCTTCGACGGGGGGTCCTCATGTTAGGCAAGATAGCGATCGCGTTTCTCGTCGTCCTCGCGGTTTTTCTGGTGGTGGTGGCCACGCGGCCCGCCGATTTCCACATCGAACGCAGCGTCGCGCTCGCGGTTGCGCCCGATCGCGCGTTTTCGCACGTGAACGACTTCCACGCATGGGCGGCTTGGTCGCCTTGGGACAAGCTCGATCCCAAGATGGAGCGAACCTTCGCCGGCCCGACATCGGGCCCGGGAGCGAGCTACGGCTGGCGCAGTGACAACAGCAAGGTGGGCGAGGGCCGCATGACCATCGAGCGCGGCGAGCCGCCATCGCACATCGCGATCAAGCTCGACTTCATCAAGCCCATGAGCGCCACCAACACCATCAACTTCAGCTTCGCCCCAGAAGGCGCCGGAACCAAGGTCACCTGGACCATGGACGGACGCAACGGATTCATCGGCAAGGCCTTCTCGCTGGTCATGAACATGGACAAGCTGGTGGGCGGCGACTTCGAGAGGGGCCTGGCCTCGCTCAAGAGGGTGGCCGAATCGACACCGGCGCCTTCTGAGCCGACAGCGCAGACACCGTGAGAGCAGCCAGGTAGCGAGCTTCGTCGTAGGGTCGCACGGTGCTAGTATTGCAAGCTATGCTCCACAGGTCGCAAGATCCGCGCGCCGTCGCCGAGCGTTTGCGTTCGGCGTTGGATCTCATGGCGGCGGGCGCAGCCCTCATGCGGCAGAGGATACGACGTGAACATCCCGAGCTGTCTTCCGACGAGGTAGGGGCTCGCATGCTTGATTGGCTCCGTGCTCGACCGGCTGATGCGCCAGGGCGCCGGGTGGGCTGGCCGCGACCCGAATCATGACCAGGCTCGAAGCCGCCCTGCAGAACCTTTGCCAGACGCTCGCGCGCTGCCAGGAGGAATTCGCGCTGGTTGGCGGCTTGGCCGTGTCGGCCCGTGCAGAGCCGCGTTTTACCCGCGACCTGGACCTTGCGGTTGTTGCCAACGATGACTCGGCGGCCGAGGGCATCGTGCATCGGTTGCTCCAGGCGGGCTATCAGGTGCTGGCGACCGTGGAACAGGACTCGACACATCGACTGGCGACCATCCGGCTGTTGCCCCCGGGGGAAACGTCGGATGGAATTGTCGCTGACTTGCTGTTCGCGTCCTCCGGCATCGAGCCCGAGCTGATCAGATCCGCAGAGCTCATCGAGCTTCTGCCCGGCTTTGTGATCCCAGTCGCCACCGTAGCGTTTCTGCTGGCCCTCAAGGTCCTATCACTCACCGGGGAGCGGCCACAAGATCTTGTGGACATCCGATCGCTGCTAGCGGTTGCTACCGACGTCGACGTCGGGCAGGCCCGCGAAGCGCTTCGGTGGATTGACCAACGGGGTTTCGGCCGAGGAAAACAGCTCATCCAGGAATTCGAGCGATTGCTGTTGCACGATCCCGAGTAAGCCCCCTAGCCTGCTAGGCATCATCGCTACTGCGGGGAGCTTCGACCTTGTCCCGAGGCGCAAGATCCCGAGATGTCTCGGCGAAACCTTCGTCTGGCGGCGTAGGTGGCCAGCCGATGATCACCAAGAACACGTCGAGGACGAACAGCGCGATGGCGATGTCATTGAAGACCATCGCGGCGAAAGGCGCCGGCCAGACCTGATTCGCTGACCAGAAGAGAAAGGCGACGGCAACCAAGACTGTCTTCAGGACCTCCTTCGGCGCCGGGCGCAGGACCGTCTGATGGAGGAGATAGGCGATTGCAATCAGCGCCAATGGCATCGCACCAAGACGATCGTGGTTCTGTCGCGTCAACAAGGTCGGAACGAGATCGGCGGCCAGGAGAAGGCCGACGGCCGCGAGCGTGATCGCACCCAAAGCGGTCGGGAGGATCGCATGTATCCGCCGAAGAACACGGCGCTTGCGGATAGCCCCCTTCTCCTCATCGACGGCGTGAGTCCTGCTCATGGTATCAGCACAACGATACTAGTCGGCGGGTTTCGCGCATGCTTCGTCCGGGTTACGATTGGTCGCGGACGAATCCACGAGCTCGACGCCATGGACTTGGTCGAGCACGGGGCCTACTTCAGTTGGCTGTCCTTGCTGCCTCGCCGGTTGTAGGGACTGTGATCGACAGGCTGACTGTCGGCCTCGGACTGACACGCAATGCAGCGGCGAGTTCCTGGGACAGCTTGCCGCCGGGCTTTAGGGATTTCCTCGCCGCAGTCCTCGCAGCGGGTGAGGCTCTCGCCCTTGCGCAAGGCGCGCCTGGCGCGGGCGACGGCATCATCGACGCTCGCATCGATCTGTTCCTGCACGGCTCCATCGTGAGCCCAACCAACCGCCATGTGCTGATCCTCCGTAGGCGAGATCCTCTTCGTGGCACTCTCAGTTTGCCCGGTCGGGCAAGGCTTCGCCAGCGGCGGAGGCAAGACGCGCCCGGACTGACCCGAATCGCGCAGGAAGCGACTTCGATGTTGAAACGCGACATCTGTGTCGTGATCCGGTCTCCGCACTCGCACAGAATCCGCCCATATGCGGGTGGCATGAACTCTGCAATCGGGCGCTCCAATCGCTCGTCGTCACCGGGACCAAAGAATCGCCCAGGAGAAACCCGCATGATTCCTCATCCAGTGTGGAAGGGCGCCCCGCCCGGGCGTCAGCCAAGCAGCACAGCCGCCAAGCGACCGTACAGGTGGCTTCGTCCAAGAGGGCCTGTCGGACCGTCTTTGGGCTGGTGAGGCGATGCAACAGCCTGCTTTGAATACCCCGACCGGCCGTGCAAGCGGCTTCGTCCAGGAGGTCACATCGGACATTCCGCGTGGCGATGATGCGCCGCATCAGTTGGGATTGACTGTCTTTCCGCCCGGTCCGTGCCACAACCATCGTCTGTCTTGGGGATCTGTCCCAATGATCTGGATTGCGATGGGATTTGTGCTCTTCGCGCTGATGTCAATTGGCCACATTACGGCGATTGGCTTCAGCCAGTGGACGGAGCAACACGACTTGGATGCACACGTCGAGTACTGCCAGTTCATCGCCAAGAACCGCACCTTGCCCCATCCCCGTGCCGGGTGGACCAGCTACCATCCTCCGCTGTTCTACCTCTTCACCCAGCCCTTCAGGCCATTGCAGGACAGAAAGGAGATCTTCATACGCAACGTGCGATGGGCCAATGCGTTTCTGTTTGGTTCGCTGTTTCTCTTTTGCATGCTCAGTATCGCCCACGCCTTGAAACTGCGGAAGATACCGACGCTGCTCGTCGTTGGCTTTCTAGTGACCATGCCGTCGGTGGTGCAGCTATTTGCAAGCTTCAACAACGATCCGATGGCCACGAGCCTTATCTCCTTGACGGCACTGGCCGCTTTGAAGTTCTACCAAGCGAATCGTCGCGGGGCTGCTGTGGCCTGGGGAATCCTGGTGGTCGGGGCCGGAATCCTGGCACTCTACGCGAAGTTAACGTCTTT
>PMLH01000512.1 GCA_003159055.1 Myxococcales bacterium | reverse complement strand
CGATAGAACTTGTCGAAGATGCGCGTGAGCTCGTCGTTGGGAATGCCCCTGCCATGGTCGATCACGGAGACCAGGACGTCATTTCCGTCGTGCACGGAGATACTGATTTCGATGGGCAATTCGGTTCCTGCGTGAGTGAGCGCGTTGTTGACCAAGTTCAGCAAGACCTGCTCGATGAGGACGGCATCGATTTCGATGAGTGGCAGGTCGTCCGCCAAATAGGTACGCAGCCGCCATTTCCCTTGCCCTTTTCGTTCGCCGACATGCCGTAGCGCACTGGCTACGACCTCTTCCAGACTTTCCCAGTCGCGGTTCACGCAAAGCCTTCCTGCTTGCAGTCGGGTGATGTCGAGCAAGCTCTTGAGCAGCTCNNCTCAGGCGTTTGGCCTCTTCATGGATGAATCGCGACATCTCGGCGCGCGTCTTGGCTTGCAGCCGGTCGCCGTGCTCGACCAGCATGCTCGACGCCGACTCGATCACGGTGAGCGGCGTGCGGAGATCGTGGGACACCGAGCTCAGAACCGCGTTGCGAATGCGCTCGGTCTCCGTTGCGATCTCGGCACCACGTTTTTCCCCGGAAAGCAGGATTCGTTCGATGGCCATCGCCATTTGCCGGGCCATGGCCTGCAGGAGGGACGAGGGCTGGATGGCCGCAGTCGAAGCGCTGCCCAGAGGTCGAATCGCCAATACGCCGAGACAACCGCGCTCGGCAACAAGCGGAACATAGCAGTCCTCAGCTCCAGAAAAGTTCCCCATCCCCCGTCCGGCCGGCTCCAAGTGATCGACAACCCAGGTCGCGATGGCCAGCTCCTCGGCGGTCGGGATTGCACCGCCGCTGTTGGAAAACACACTCCCCAAACCCTTCACTCCGTCACGGAGAAGAATGCGGGCCGACACCGCGGCCCCGGACTCTATTTGGCGTACCCCCGCAGTGAGCAAGTCTGCCATGGAGTGGGCATCAGCCAGATCCCTCACCAATGCGTAGAGCGACTCGGTCCGCCGTTCGCTGAGACATGCTGCCCGCACCTGCTCGCGCAGCCGCTCGTTGAGCGTGCTAACCAGAATCGCCACACCGAACATCGAGAGCTCCGTTACCAAATCTCGACTGCTGTCGATGTTGAAGCTCCCATAGGGGGGAAGAAAGAAGTAATCAAAGCAAAGCGCGCTGGTGATCGCCGCGAGAACCGCCGCCGCGTAACCAAATCCCAACGACACAAGCGCGATAACAAAAAGATAACCAATCGCCGCATTGGTGAGATCCCGGCGGCCTCCCAGACAGAGGCCCAGGCCCGTCGCCACGCCGGCCGCCGCAATTCCAAGAAAACAACGGACCCAAGCTCCCCGCCACCGCCAAGCTCGCCTCAGAGTTCCGGCCCAGTATTCCACTGTCATTGCATCATCTGCCTTCCGACCTCGCTACTCGATGATTTCAAAGAAACCGTGCCGGGGGCGCACGCTGCTTGCGGCCCCGAGCCCAGTGGCATTCGCGAGACCTCATTGAATCGTCGAGGCTCGCGCAAGCGCCGTCTTCTGCCCTCCGGACGTGGAGATGAGTGCATAGGACCTCTGCAGGATTTTTTGCACCGCCTCTACGCTGGCCCCTCTGACCGACAACTCGTATCCAGCGTAGATCTCCGATACGGTCACGGTCGTGCCCGGAAGGACAAACGGATCCATTGTGGCATCACCTCCAGGCAGCCGTCCCGAGCCCGCCAAAGCGACGTGACAGCTATTCACGCGTTCGAGCCACGGCACGGAGATCTCTGGAGTCGCTCTCAGTCTGATGACGACCCCCTCCGTGCGGCTATACTTCGCCTTTCCTAGGGACCGGAATTCGTTGAGCGGCACAACATTGACGATATTGGCGCGAAATGCGAGCAGGCCTATCTCGCGCTCCTTGGCCGGAACGCCGGTACAGATCTCGGGTGCGCTGGCAGCGTTTCCATTCGATCCTCCGGCCATTGTTTCGCCGTAGGCGGCGCCACCGATGGTGCATGTCGCGGCAACGCCGACGACCCCAATCAACTTCCTTACTCTATTGGTCATATGAAACCTCCTAGTTCCAACCTCTTTCGAGGCTGTACGTAAGATTCGTCAATGCGATTAAAGGGGCGTTAAAAACGCTACCTGGAACAGCCGGCCGACTGCGCCGCTGACAAGGCCAGGCCGCATCAAGGCGCCGATCGCCTTCCTGCTGAATTCAGTACCCCTTCGCGCCTGGTTTGCGCAATAGTCGGGCGGTCCGCCATTTTCGCGGACGATCGGAGACCTTGGAAGGCCAAAATGAGCAATAGACCTAGCTCCCAATATGTCGCGTGGCTGATCGCAGGGACCGTGTGCATGGTGTTTCTCGTGGCCGTGGTATGGCATTTTCGCCAAAATGCAAGCCCAGCTCAGCAGCTCGCATTGAAGGCCAGCCGTGTGGATCTCGTCGGGCAAATGCAAACTGCTCTCTTCTCGTCCTCAGAGTCAGAGAAAAGCGCGGTGCTCGCGATCACCGACAAGGACTCGCAGGCCTTCGCTGACCAAGCCCGTGCCGCGACTGCGGAGGTCGAGCGGGAACGCCGAGAGCTCAACGCGCTGCTCGTTGCCGGTGGAAATCAGCGTGAGCAGGCGCTCCTGGCCCAGTTTTCCGAGGCGTTTGCCAAGCTCCAGCGCATCGACGAAGAAGTGCTTGGCCTCGCCGTGAAAAACACCAACCTCAAAGCGTACAGCCTGCTATTCGGCGATGCCGCGGGCACTCTGGCGGAAATCGATGCCGCCCTCTCCCGTGTCATATCGAAGCGCACCGACACCCCTGATGCCAAGCAAGTGATACTCATGGCCTTTGGCGCTCGCGTGGGGGTCCTACGCATCCAAACCCTGCTCGCACCCCACATTGCGGAAGAAAGCGATGAGAAGATGGATCGGATGGAAGCTTCGATGAGCAAGGAAGAGGAGGAGGTCCGAAAGGATCTCGGCGGCCTCGCGGCGATGGCAAAGCTCGATGGAGACGCCGATCTGACGATGGCGGCGTCGCGCTTCGCTCACTACACCGAGATCAAAACGCGCATCCTGGCGCTGTCGCGCGAGAACACGAATGTCCGGTCGTTGGCCCTGTCGCTAAACCAGAAGCGCACGGCGATGGTTCTCTGTCGGGACGCCTTGAATGCGCTCGCCGAAGCCATTTTCAACGAGCCGATTGCGGGTGTGACCTACGGTCGCCCAGCCAAGCCCAGGTAGCTCGGTTCGCAACCAGAGAACGTCTGCCTGGTGCGGCGTCGGAGGCCTCGCGCGCCCTGCGGCATGGCAAGGCACCTGCTCGCTCGGACGGTCGCGAAAGCGAGGCGCGAAGAACGCAAGTGCGACGGGCTCGCTTGCGAGGTAGGACTTGAACAATGCGTAGCCCACTTTCGGCGTTCGGTATACTCGGGAAACTAGCCTCGCGCCCAGCGAGCCTCATCCTGATTGTACCGATGGTCACCCTGCTGATACCAAGCAACGCGAACGCAAGCGCTCCGCCGCCACAGCCAAGCACGGCTGAAATTCAGGTTGCCTTGCGCAGGCTCGGGACGGTGGGCAGCGTCCTTTACGTTGCGGCGCATCCCGATGACGAGAACACGAACTTGCTCGCCTATTTCTCGAAGCAGCTGCTCCTGCGCGCGGCCTACCTCTCGCTCACGCGCGGGGACGGCGGACAGAACCTGATCGGCCCCGAGCAGGGCAGCGACCTTGGCGTGCTCCGAACGCAGGAACTGCTCGCGGCGCGCAGGGTGGACGGGGCCGAACAGTTCTTTACCCGGGCGCGTGACTTCGGCTACTCGAAGAATGCGGAGGAAACCCTGGGCGTGTGGGGCAAGGACGCCGTCCTCGCCGACATCGTTTGGGTCATTCGCCGGTTTCGTCCGGATGTGATCGTTACCCGATTTTCGCCCGAGCCGTCCGACACGCACGGGCACCACACCGCCTCGGCAGAGCTCGCGGTCGAGGCCTTCCATGCGGCGGCAGATGCGACGTTTCATCCCGAGCAGCTGAGCGATGAGGTGCGACCCTGGCAAGCGCGCAGGATCTTCTGGAACCGTTCCTCCTGGAGCCTCAAGCCCGACGACGATCTGTCGGACTTCATCAAGATGGACGTGAACGCCTACCTTCCGCTGCTCGGCATTTCCTGCGGCGAGCTGGCGGCGGACAGTCGCAGCATGCACAAGAGCCAGGGCTTCGGCGTGGCGCGCTCGCGCGGCCCCATCGTCGAGTATTTCAAGCTTCTCGCCGAGACCAAGTCGGAGTCGCCGGCTGCCGACGCCGTGCTGGCCGGACTCGACTTCTCCTGGACGCGTTTCAAAGGGACGACTGCACTCAAGCGCTTGCTCGAGCGAGCGCAACGCGAGTTCGTTCCGGCCGCCCCGTACAAAGTGATACCCATCTTGCTGCAAATCGACCAGGCGTTGGACGGCATCGCCGACGCGGGTTGGCGTGCGAAGAAGAAAGCGGAAGTCCGCGATCTGATCCTCGCCTGCGCGGGACTTTTCAGCGAAGCGACCTCGGCTGATTTTCGCGTCGTGCCCGGCACCTCCATTGAGGTGACGGCGAGCGCGATCAACCGATCGCCCGCGAAAATCACTCTGCGCGAGCTGCGCTTCTCCGGCGGCGTTGTCGTCGACCAACCGGAGGGCGCAGACGTTCGCGTGGCCAAAGCCTTGGGTACCGTCGAGGTGAAGCGAACCTTGCGTGTTCCTCCCGATCTGCCGCTCACCACGCCCTATTGGCTGGCGTCGCCACCCGAGCCGGGTATTTTTCGCGTACAGGATCCCTCGCTGATTGGCCTTCCCGAGGCCGAGCCGTCGATTTGCGTCGACTTCGTGTTCGAAATCGAAGGCCGCACTGTGATTGCCCGTCGGCCCATCACCTTCAAATGGACCGATCCCGTGGCAGGCGAACGCTACCGCCCGCTCGAAGTCTCGCCCCTGGTTTCGGTACGGCCGACGACCGCGGTTCTGATGTTCCCGCACGGCGGGGCGCGCAGCTTGAGCGTGCGGCTTGCCGCCGGGACAGCCGCGGTGTCGGGCACCTTGCGCCTGGAGGTTCCGACCGGTTGGTCTGCGACGCCAGCTTCCGCGCCGTTCACACTTCCGGACCGGGGCGCGCAAGCCGAGCTCGCCTTTCGCATCCAGCCGCCCCCGACGGTGGTCGGCCAGCAAGGCTCGACAACGGGCACCTTGCGCGCCGTGGCTGACGTCGGCGCCCTTCACCTTTCCCAGGGAGCGATCCGCATCGAGCATGCCCACATCCCGATCGAGACCGTGCTCTATCCTTCGGACGTGCGCCTGGTTTCATTCGCGGTCGAGCGACAGGGAAGCAAGATTGGCTATATTCAGGGCCCCGGCGACGAAGTCCCGGCCGCGCTTCGCCAGGTAGGCTACGACGTCATCCCGATCAGCGATGAGATGCTCGCCAACCTGACCCCTGGCAGCTCCATGCTCGCCCGGTTCGATGCCATCGTGATCGGCGTGCGCGCATACAACACCAACGACAAGCTGCGCGTGGCCCAGCCGGCGCTGATGACCTACGTGCAGTCTGGTGGCACGCTGGTCGCTCAGTACAACACGAACAACCGGCTTGCCCCACTGACAACCCCCATTGGCCCATTTCCCTTCGAGGTGGGTCGCGAGCGAGTGACCGACGAAACCGCTGCAGTCGCTTTCCTTTTGCCCGACCACCCTGTCCTCCACACGCCCAACCGAATCACCGAGCGCGATTTCGCGGGCTGGATCCAGGAGCGTGGGCTCTACTTTGCGTCGACCTGGGATCCGCGCTACCAGGCCGTGCTCGGCATGAACGATCCCGGCGAGCCCCAGCAGGCCGGCGGAGTTCTGTGGGCACGGCACGGCAAGGGCGTCTTCATCTACACCGGCCTCGCCTTTTTTCGCCAGTTGCCTGCGGGCGTTCCCGGCGCATTTCGACTGTTCGCGAATCTTCTGGCGGCGGGACAGGGACAAGATGCCCGATGAACCTCACCCGGTCGCCCCGTCGCCAGCGGCGGCCGCACCTCGGGCCGGCGAGGCGGCCCCGTTTTTGAGCTGGACTGCGATCTACCTCGTCATCGCTCTCTCGCTCGCCGCGGAAATCGCGGCGTTCGCGACCATCACTTGGATCTATCGGTGAGTCTGCTCGACTGGGTGGTTCTGCTCGGCGCGCTTGTGGCCATCGTGGGGTACGGCGTATGGAAAGCGCGCGGCAAGCAGGACATGGCCCGCTACCTGCGCGGCGGGAACCAGGACCGATGGCACACCATCGGTCTGTCGGTGATGGCCACGCAGGCCAGCGCGATTACCTTCCTGTCCACACCCGGACAGGCCTATCAAGACGGCATGCGGTTCATCCAATTCTATTTCGGGCTGCCGCTGGCGATGATCGTGCTGTCGATGGTCTTCTTGCCTCGCTACTTTCAGTTGCACGTCTACACCGCCTATGAATTCCTGGAAACGCGCTTCGATCGCAAGACCCGACAATTGACTGCGTTTCTGTTCTTGTTGCAACGAGGACTGTCCGCCGGCATTACCATCTACGCGCCCGCCATCATCGTGTCGTCCGTGCTCGGGTGGCCGCTTCGGCTGACGTGCCTTGGCATCGGCGGCATCGTGATTGGGTACACGGTCGCGGGTGGGGCACGTGCCGTCAGTCAGACCCAGAAGCAGCAAATGCTGGTCATGCTGGGCGGGATGGTGGTCGCATTCATCGTGATCGTCATGCGTCTGCCGCCCGAGGTTTCCCTTGGCAACGCCCTGCACATCGCGGGGACCCTGGGCAAGCTCAACGCGGTGGACCTCTCCGTCGATCCCAGCACCCGCTACACCCTGTGGTCTGGCCTGCTGGGTGGCTTCTTCTTGGCCATGGCCTATTTCGGCACCGACCAATCGCAGGTGCAGCGCTACCTGGGCGCCCGCTCCATCGCCGAGAGTCGGCTCGGGCTTCTATTCAACGGGCTGGTCAAAATTCCGATGCAGTCCCTGATTCTGTTCGTGGGCGTGATGGTCTTCGTCTACTACCAATTCAACGCGCCGCCGATCTTCTTCAATCAATCCGAGCTTGCGCGCGCAAAGCAAACCCCGTATGCCGCCGAGCTCGACACCCTGGAACGAGCACACGCCGCCGCCTTCGAACATGGCCGCACCGAAATCTGGCAGCTAGAACACGCCCTGCTTCAGCACAACGGTGCGGCGATCGCGACCGCCGAACAGCGCGTGCGCTCCGCGAATCGCGCGTCGGCGACGCTGCGCGAGCAAGCCAGGCAAACCATCGCCCAAGCCCTACCCGACGCCAACACCAAGGATGCCGATTACGTCTTTCTGTCGTTCGTCATGCGTAACCTGCCGCGCGGGGTGGTCGGCCTCTTGCTCGCGGTCATTTTCTGCGCCGCCATGTCGGCCGTGGCCGGCGAGCTATCGGCTCTGGCGTCGACCACGGTGGTCGACTTCTACCGGCGCAGCCTACGCGAGAACGAGACCGACGCTCACTACGTCCGCGCCGCGCGATTCTTCACCGCGGGTTGGGGTGTGATTGCGGTCTTGTTCGCGACCTTCGCCTCGCTTCTCGACAACCTAATCCAGGCGGTGAACATTCTCGGGTCGCTGTTCTATGGAACCGTTCTCGGGATCTTCCTGGTGGCGTTCTCCGCGCACAGGGTCCGCGGGACCGCGGTCTTTCTTGCAGCCATCGCCGCCGAGACCATGGTCATCGGCATATTCCTGGGCACGAACGTGAGCTTCCTTTGGTACAACGTCATCGGTTGCGTTGGCGTGGTGTTGTTTTCTGGGGTGTTGCAGGTCGCGTTGCCAAGGCGGTAGGGCCTCGGGCTCACCGCGGCGCGCATGACGACTTGGCGAAGGGTAGGTATCCGTCAGCCAACAAGAATCAGCTGCTAACTTTTGTGGGGGTCTAGCCCACTCAAGTAGTAGCTCTCTCTCGGAGAGGACGTTTGCTGCGCGGGTTATGAAAAATTAGCTCATAATGGATAGACGCTGGTTGTGCCTGGCAGGCGGCACGAAGCGGCATTTTTTGGAGGCTGGGACACGTCATGAAGAAACATCCTCAAATGATAGTCGGTGAAGCGTCAGCCATTTTGCTCATTGCAGCGTCGCTCTCGGGCTGCGGTTCGCCCGAGTCCATCGGCGGGGGTGGAAACGGAAACGGCAGCCCAGGAGGGACTGCTGGGGTGGTTACGATTGACCTGGACGCACGATCGCCTGGCCAAGGCCAAGGGGGTTCGGCGGGAGCAAGCGGGGTCGCTCCTACGGGAGACGCTAACTGCGGTTCGAGCACCAATCCTGCATCGCGCGAACCCGCCGACGTGCTTCTCGTCCTCGACCGGTCCGGGTCGATGGACTATAGCACAGCCACGGACTCAAACTGCCAAACCGGAGGCGGAGGCGGAAAACGGGGAGGCGGCACAACAACAACCTGCACCGCCCGATGGCCTGCTCTGACCTCTGCAGTCAGCGCCACCCTCGACAGCACGGCCAGCTCCATCACCTGGGGGCTCAAGCTGTTTACGACCTCTGGACAGGCGTGCGAGCTCAGCGACGGTGTCGAGGTTGCTGTCGGCGCCGCCAATTCGGTCGCCGCCATCAAGGCCGCGATTGCAGCGGCCTCTCCCGGCGGAAATACACCGACTGCCCAGGCTATCGAGGCAGCCACGGCCTATCTCAAGACGGTCAAGGATCAGAACAGCAAGTACATTCTGTTGGCCACGGATGGTGAACCAAACTGTGCTCCGGGCCAGAGCAACACGACGCCCAACGTGGACGGGACCACCGCCGCGATCACCGCGGCCAAGGCGGCGGGCTTCCCGTGGNNAGGCGGGCTTCCCGGTGTACGTGATCGGCATCGGTCCGAGCGTTGGGAACCTGGACAGCTTCGCAGCAGCGGGCGGTACGTCGAAATACTACCCCGCAACCTCGCCGGATGATCTGGCCGCTGCTTTTGCCAGCATCAGCAAGGCCGTGACTACGTGCACGTTCACGCTTACGTCGACGCCGCCCGATATCAACAACATCGGCGTATACCTCGACACCAACCTGGTCAGCAAGGACAGCGCAAACGGCTGGAGCTTCGGTCCGAACAACGGGACCATCGTGCTCAACGGCAGCAGCTGCGACAAGATCATGTCAGGAGCTGCCACGACGGTGCGCGTGCTCTTTGGCTGCCCAGGCCAATTGCCCCCGACCACTATCCTCTTCTAGAGCGCGTCCTTCGCCCACAGGTCGATGTTGAGGTCGGCGATCTTC
>PMLH01000405.1 GCA_003159055.1 Myxococcales bacterium | reverse complement strand
CGCCCTGGCCGGTGACTTCGTAAAGGGCTGCCGAGGGTTCGCTTGCGGGAAGCAGACCGCTCGTCCCTTGTCCACCATAGCCCTGGTTTTTGCTGTACAGGTACTCGGCCCGGGCGGCGACGTTGAACGAGTCGTTGAGAGTGTAGCGGGCCATGCCAGCGACGCCCATCCACCATGCGCTGCCTAGCTTGTAGTAGTCGACGTTCGCGCCGACCGAGAGCGCGCCGATGTCCTTCAGGAAAACGCCGTCGAACAGCATGCTGGTATCAGCCCCGGAGACTTCCTTCCCGATATACGAGGTCACCGCAGCGGTCATGCCCTGGTTGGCGGGCGTGTAGGTGACGTTGGCACCAAAGGTCTTGTCGGAATTGATGTCAGGGTCATTGTTCCAGCCGTTGACGAGCTGGAGTGAGACCAGAAGCTCGGGGGTGGCTATGGTGCCGAGCGCGGCAATGTTTACGCGCAGACCGGTGTGGAGCAAAGGAACGCCGAAGAACAGAAGCGAGCGGCTGTAAAGCCAGTTCNNGTTGGACTCGATGACTTCGGCGCTAGCGGACGTGACGAACCGGCCGGCGTCGATCGAGATGATGGGATGGGGTTTGACCTCGGCGAAGGCCTGTTGCACGAGGAAATCATTACCGTACATCGAAGCAGTGTCGGTAGGAGCGGCCGTTTTGCACGGGTCGGAACTGGAACCACTGGCGCCGTTGATGATGGCCGCGGTATGGCCGGCACCCAAATCCATGCGGAAAGTGACCCAATCAGTGTCAGCGTGGACACCCAATTTGGCGTAGTTCAGGGCAAAGTTGTTTCCCGTGGTGTCGAATTGACGGAACCTCGGCCCCTCGGTCTAGGGCTTGCCGGTGAAGTTGTACAGGTAGTACGCATCGACCAGCGCCTCCCAGCCAAATGCGATCGGCGGTGGCGTGGGCGCGGGCGCGGGAGCAGGTGCAGCGGCGGCTACGGCTGTTTCGGGACCAGGCGCAGCTGCAGGTGCCGGCGTTGCTTCGGCAGCGGCTGGCGGCGCTGCGGGTGCGGGCGCGGATGGCTCAGGCGTCTGCGCATTGGCCAACATCGGGAAGACCGAACAGAGCACAACTACCGTGGACGAAAGTCGCATTGGTTTCTCCTCTTCAAGAATCACGAACCGTCGTGATGCAAATGTAGAGAAGCAAGGAACCCGAGCGCTTGCAATGGGGGGTGGTCAGAGTTTGCGTCGCTTTTCCCCCGACGATACACAGCGGAAACCCAGTGTTCTCTCCTGCGTTTCCGGGCATGCCCGTCCGGCAAGGCGGTTTTGCCCAATCGCCCAAGACTTTCCGGCCTGCGCGGGGCGCTCTTCGAGTGGCGGAACGCTCTTCCTATCCGAGGGTCACCGATCGCGCAGCCTGGGCGCAGCCCATATCAGGGATCAACCAGGGCCGACTTTCACCTCGCCCACGGCTCCGAAGAAAACGCGCGCCCCTTGCAGGCGGCCTTCCTCGGCCGCGCACTTGCCACGCACGCCTTCGAGATCCCGTCGCAGTCCTTCCACGGCGGCTCGATGCTCGTCGATTTTTCGCTGCAGGTCGGCGATGGCAGCCTGGTGCTCGCTGGATGCCTTTTCCACGTCGGCCCGCTTGGCCTCCAAAACAGCTCGCACGACGGCGATCTTTCTGCCGGCATCCTTGAGCACGTCCGTCGGTGCTTTGCCGATGGCACCCAGGAAAGCTTTGGCCGCGGCAAGCTTCGATGCCTGCGGCAGACTCTCGTCGAGGCCATGCAGGAAGCGCTCAAGGGCCTCCACTTCGTCGGTGTTGGGGATGCCCGCTTGGTCGTAGAGGGCCTGGAAGTCGAGCTCGCCCTCTGACACGACGGCTGGGGCAGCGGACAGTGGCACCCCGGTTGCCGCATCGGTCGGCGCATCCTCTGGCACTTGGAACTTTTCCAGCTCCGCCATGGCTGCGCTCTCGGTCTCTTTGGGGTTTTCGGACTCGACGAACAGGGACTTGAGTTTGTTCCATGCCATGAGGGGCCTCGCCTATTGGCCGGATTATAGGTTACAGTTGCCTTTTCTGCCCAGCCCGACTGAAACAAGGAGCGCGACATGTCCGAAGGTGGTGGATTCTTCAAGCGACTCTCCAACCTGCTAAGCGGCTTCATGAGCCTGTGGATCTCCGACGTCGAGAAGGAGCATCCCGAGATCGCCTACGAAAACGCGATCAACGCGATGGTCGAAAAGTACTCCAAGCTCAAGCGCGCCACGGCCGCCATCATTCGTCGCCGCGACGAGATCGGCGAACGGTACGGGACCCAGTCCAAAGAGCTGACCGAGACCTCGTCCGACCTCGAGGTTGCGGTTCAGACGGCCAAGGATGATCTTGCCCTCATCCTCATCCAGAAGAAGAACCAGCTCGAAAAGGAAGTTGCCGACCTGAAGACGGACCTGGAATCGGCGGCCAAGGACGCCGACAGCGCCAAGGCGTCCCTCTTGCAGGTGCAGGCGGAGATCAAGAAGCTGCAGGCCGAAAAGGACAACATGCTGGCCAAGATGGAGAGTGCCAAGGCCCGCATTCGCATCCAGGAACAGCTTGACGGGCTCAGCGTGGATGCCGAGGTCAAAGCCCTGGAAAACGTGCGCGGGCACATCAAGAACACCATCGCGGAAGCGAATCTCGGCTCGGAGCTCTCGGAATCAACCTTGGATCAGAAGTTGAAAGCCCTGCGTGCGCAGACCGGTGAAGTCACCGCGCGCAGCCAGCTCGACGACATGAAAGCCAAGATGGCGGCCAAGAAGGCCGCCGTCAAGACGATGTAGCCGCTGCCGCCCTAGGAGCCAACCATGCATCCAGCCTGGGCCGAAGAGCTTCGCCAGCGTTACCTGCGCGGGGAAGCCAGCCAATTCATCCTGCACGGCAACGTGTTCGACGTGGTTGCCTGGCAGGGAAAGCTGATTCCGCTCGGGGTCTACTTGGCTGAGCACCTCCTCGGCGAAACCAAGGAGCTGGTCGTGGTGTACAACCTGGCCAGCGGCGGTTCCTTCGTTCGTCGCAAGGCCGACCTGGGCGGGTTTGAAGACCTCGTGGCGCAGCGGCAGCCAAGCAAATTTCTGCCCGCCATGGAGCGTATTCTCAAGACACGATCCAAGGTCGCGTTACTGGTCGAATACGCCGAGACCCTGGTCCCTGCCGCTGACCCCGCCATGATGAGCGAGGAAGATCGCACCGCGGTCGTCACCTTGCACCGCTGGTCGCTCGCCCGCGAAATCGAGGACGCGGACAACGTGGTGCTGCTGCTGGCGGAGAACCTGTCCGAGCTTCATCCGAAGCTGGTGTCCAATCCGCGCATCGCCACCGTGCGCATCCCGATGCCCGACGAGGAAACCCGCCGGACCATCGTGGATCTGACCATCCCTGGGGCCGATGCCGCGTACGCTGCGCGTCTGGCCACCGTCACCGCGGGTCTGCGCGCGGTGCAGATTCAGACCATCTTGCAGCCGCCGCCCGCCGGTGTTGACGAGGGCGAAGAGGAGCGCTTCAAGCACATCCTGGCGCTGCTCGGCGGTGCGGATTCTGCCCAGCCTCGGGCGCGAAAGTTGGCCGCCATCACCAAAGGCATGGGACGCGACGAGATCCGCGCCCTGGTGGCTCCAGACGCGGTTCCCGGCTCGCCCGACGATGTCGCCAAGCGCGAGCGCGACGAGATCGACCGGATCATCACCCGACGCAAGCGCGAGATCATCGAGCGCGAATGCTACGGGCTTATCGAATTCGTCGAACCTCATCACGACTTTCGCGTGGTGGGTGGGATCGAGGCCGTGAAAAGCGAGCTCGTGCGCATCGCCAAGGCCATTCGCGAAGGACACACCGAGCGCGTGCCGATGGGGATCTTGTTCACCGGCCCGATGGGCGCCGGAAAGACCTTCGTCGCCGAGGCTTTTGCCAAGGAATCGGGCCTGACCACGATCAAGCTCAAGAGCTTCCGATCGAAGTGGGTCGGGGCCACCGAGGCGAACCTCGAGCGAATCCTGCAAGTCATCCAGGCCATCGGCCAGGTGGTGGTGATCATCGACGAAGGCGACCGCTCGTTTGGCAACCAGGGCGACGGCGACGGGGACGGCGGGACATCCTCGCGGGTCATCGCGCGCCTCAAAGAGTTCATGTCGGACACCAGCAACCGTGGCCGCATTCTCTTCATCCTGATGACCAACCGGCCCGACAAGCTCGACGTGGACATCAAGCGGGCGGGCCGCCTGGACCGCAAGGTGCCGTTGCTCTACGCGCAGACCGCAGAGGAAGTCGAGGCCGTGCTCGCGGCCCAGGTACGCAAGCACAAGCTGTCTTGGGACGTAAGCTTCCCCGCGGATCGGGCCGAGATATCCCAGCCCATGCTGGGCTTGTCGAACGCCGACTTTGAAGCGATTGTGCTGTTGGCGGCGGAGTACGCCGCTGGCCCCGAGATGGATGTCGTCGCGCGTGTGGGCAAGAGCCACGTGCTACAGGCCTTGGCCGACTACCTGCCCTCGCGCGACCAGAAGATGCTCGAATACATGGAACTGCTGGCGGTTTTCGAGGCATCCAATCGCCAAATGCTTCCGAAGAAATACCAAACCATGACCGCCGAGGAGCTGCAGGCGCGGCTCGATGTCTTGCGCCTAGAGTGTGGACAGCGGCGCTGAACCAAGGAGACCATCCCATGGAGTTCTTTCCCGAGATCCCGATGAACGAGAACCAGGCCCAGGCCATCGCCCGCGGCCTCTACACCGTGGCCGCCGTGGATGGTGTCCACGAGCGCGAAGCCGCCCTCATCGCGAGCTTCTACAGCACCACGGCCGGCAGCGAGGCGCGCCCAGTGACCAGCCTCGCCGAGCTGGCGCGCCTAGGTGCGCTGGAGCCCGATGAGCTCGCGCTCGCCTTGCCCGGGGAAGACCTGCGCCAGCTCTTCATCAAAGCGGCGCTTTTGCTAGCCTACGTCGACGGCAGAGTCACCGCGGCCGAGCGCAAACAGATCGCCACCTACTGCGCCGCCCTGGGCGTCTCGCCCGCCCGACAGGCGGCGCTTGAAGAATCCGTGCGCGACCACATGATGGCCCCGCTGTCCCGGCTCGCCAATACCGAAGCGGTGAACAAGGTCGCGAAGACGCTCGGACGGTAGACCTGCCCTCACAGCGCCTTGAAGGCCTGCTTCACTTCACGCTCGATGGCGGGGAAGCCTGGGTCCATTTCCAGGTCCGGGCGCCAGGCCAGGCCCATCTCGACCAGGTCGTAGGTCTTCTGGATGTGAGCGCCGCTCACGATCTTCCCCGCGGCGTCACGGTCGCGGCCGAGCATGAAGAGCGTGTCGCTGATGAGCAGGGCGGAGCGGATGTCGTGGGTGACGAGCACGACGGTGTTGAGCTCGTCCATGTTGGCGACTTCGATGATGAGCTTGGTGACGTCTTCTAGGGCCGCAGGGTCGAGGCCCGAGAAAGGCTCGTCCATGAGCAGGAACGTCTTCTGTTTGACCAGTTGTTGCGCGATGGCCACCCGCTGGCGCTGGCCGCCGGAGAGCTGAGCCGGGTAGTAGCGGGCGCGCTCGCTCAGGCGAAAGCGGTCGAGCAGTGCCAGAGACTTGCTACGTGCCTCGGACGCCGACAGTCCGTTGGCTTGGCCGGCGACCAGCAAGTTGTCGAGTACGGTTCGGTGCGCGAGCAGGGGGTAGCTTTGAAACACGAGCCCGACGGAGCCGACCGGCAAAGGTGCGCCGCCAGGCCCCGACACAGTACCGCGGTCGGGCTGATCGAGCCCCGCGAGGATGCGCAAGAGGCGTGTCTTGCCGACGCCAGAGGGGCCGAGCAAACCCACCACTTGCCCAGTCACCACGCCGGGGCGGACCCGATCGCGGACTTGAAAGCTCAAGGCTTGCAGAATCTGGGCATCGCCAAGCTTCTGCCAGACGTTTTCCACCGAAAGCAGAACGTCTCCGGCAGCCATTAGCGCCTCACCCTTTGCAGAAGGACGTGTGGGCACAAAACCCGCACGGAAATCGCCATCAGATAGTCGAGCAGCAATCCGAGCACGAGGATGGCGATGAGCACGGCGTACACCTCGGCCAGGTGAAAGTGCTTGTTCTGGTTGAGGATGAGCGCACCGACGCCACCTTCGGCGCGCGAGATCCCTTCGACCATGGTGATCATGGCCCAGCCCATGGCCAGGTTCTGGCGGAGGGTGTCGAGCGCCTTGTCCAGGGTGCCGCGCACCACCACCTCCCAAAAGATGCGGCCCTCGCTGGCGCCAAGCACCCGCATGTAGTCGTACTGTTCGCGCGGGATCTCGAGCACGGCCTGCGCCATGGCAGTGACGAAGAAGGTCGACATGCCGAAGGTGAGCAGCCAGACCTTGAGCGAGTAGCCGCCGCCAGTGGCCAGGGTGAAGGGAAACACCAAGCCCGTGAGCCCCAAGAAACGCAGCTTGCTGACCGCTTCAACCACGGGACGGAAGAAGGCGATGATGCTGGCGTAGGACACCAGCATGGAAATGACCACTGTCAGGAAGGTGGCGTGCAGGATGAGCTTCAAGGTCGAAAACAGCTCGGGCCCCATGCCTTGCTGCCACCACAGGGTGCCGAAAGCACGCACGACCTCGCCCGGCCCGGGCAAGCTGGACCAAGGCGAGGCTGACCAGACCGTGACCGCGAGGGCCACCCAGAACGCGGTCACTATCAGCACGAGGGGCTGCCCCAGCACTTGGTTGGGGAAAAACACCCGACGGGCAAGGGCGGGACCTGATCGCTCAGGTTTCGTGGCCGGCGAAACCTGAGCGTCCTTGGGAGTCATCGCGATCGATCGTCTTACTGAGACAGGCCGAGGACGATTTCCACGCGTCGGTTCTTGGCGCGGCCGTCGGCCGTGTCGTTGGCGGCAAGCGGCTCGGACGAGCCGTGGGCGAAGACCTTCACGCGACCCTCGGGGAAGTTGGTCGACGACTGCTCCTCAAGCCATTTCTTCACGGCAAAGGCCCGCGATTCCGACAGTTGCTGATTCTTTTCCACCGAGCCCACGTTGTCGGTATGGCCGTGGACCTCGACGACGGTACCGCTGGCCACGACCAGATCCTTGAACATCAAGCGAAGTTGCGTCTGTGCTTCGGGAAGGAACTTGTTGCTGCCCGAGGCGAACTTGATGTCCCAGGATCGGCGGCTCACCACCTGCTTGACTCGCTCTCCGGTGAAGGTCGGGAGATCCGCTTGTGCGGCGGTGGGCTTCTGCCCAGCTGCGACCAGTTCTTTCACGAAGCTGGTGTCGAGGATGTCGCCAACCGGGTAGTACGCCGGCATCAACTTCGGGTACTGAGACTTCACGATTTCCGCAAACACGGTGTAGGTCGCGGCGAAGATGTTGGTCGAGCCGGGCAGCAAACCAAACAGCTGCTGGTTGTCGGCAAGATTGTTCACGGCAGAGCCACCCAGCTCGACCGGCTGCCCTGTCTTGTCGGCTTGCACGACCGGGCGGAAGTACTTGTACCAGTAGGCGCCGTCCTTCTCGTTGTAGACCACGGCCGAGATCGCCGCAGCACGACGGAGGGCCTCCTCATCTTTCTTCAGGACGTCGCCAGCATCGAAGATAGCCTCCAGCATGCCGCTGACGAGCTTGCGATTCGCCGCCATCCACTTCTTGCTGCCGATGATGGCGTTGGGCATCTGCGACCGGTATTCCTTGGTCGACACGATCGAGACCAGCCCGCCCTTCTTCTCGGCCACCGTCACGTCGCCCGGGGTCCACGTCACCACGCCGTTCACGCAGTGCTTTTCCTTCTTGCTGGTCTTCACGTTTTTGAGCTCGGTACAGAAGCCGCTCACGTACTTCTGGCCGGCGTCGATGTAGTCCGAGGCATTGACCCAGTTGAGAGCCTCGGGATCGTAGGTCGTCTCGTCGGGGTTGTTGGGGATGCCGTTGTCGCCGAGCCACTTGAGGGCGATGTTCCAGTCGCCGTCGCGAAGCACCCCGGCCACCAGGCCGCCGCGCGCAGCCTGCGGGTTCTGCTTCCACGCCGCGGGCCCCATGAACTTGTCCTCGCCGCGGCTGTAGCCCGTCGAGCCGACGACCTGGGCGACGTAGTCCGGACCCAGCTTGCGCAGCCGGTCGTTGAGGCCCTTCAGGAAGGGCGCCGATCCGTCGCCCATGATGGCCACGAAATGCGCACCCTGCGCCGGATTGGCTTCGCCCTTCTTCAGGCCCTCGGCGAACGTGGCCATCAAATTCGCCATCTGATCCGTGTTGTCTTCGCGGATGAGCTTCAGGTTCACGCCGTTCTTGCACATCATGCTGCCCTCGGCGGCCTGCTTGCCCCCGGTGGCGTAGATGAGGCCCATCTGTGCATTCCACGCCCAGTGGTAGAAGCGCACCTCGGGCTTGTCCGCGCAGCCCGGCGCCGCGGCAGTCGGGACGGCCAGGGCCGGGTCAGAAGGCAGCTCTGCCTTGGGGGGCACCGCCGACTTCTGGTGGTCGGCTTCGGGCGCAAGCTTGGAGAGCTTATCGCGGTTTGTGTAAACGGCTGCGCCGACGGCGCCAAGCACCACCACGGTGATCAGGGTCTTCGAAAGAGGGGTCAGTTTAGCCACGATGAGTTTGCTCCGAGCGAGGTTGAGGCAAGGTTGAAGGACGTCCGGTAGCGTCCGTCTAAACCCAAGTGCCGTCAAGGTTCGAGCAGGGCGTGCTAACATCGGGTTGGTCTTGCCGCGGCAATGACCAGGTCATGACGGATCCAAGCAAAGACAAGGACAGCCCGTATAGGCGAGCCTTCTTCAACCAATACAACGGCATCCTGCTGGGCGCCGCCGGGCTGTTCGCGTTGGTGACGTTTTCCTGGCTTCCGCTCGCCATCGGTGCCGGGATCGAGGCTCTGTGGATGACCTTCGTGCCCGACAGCGCTTTCTTCCGACGCTGGATCGGGATGCAGAAGTCGAAGGAAAACCAAGAGCGCATCAAGCACGAGACCGAAGCGATCTTGCAGCAGCTCGATCCCAGCTACACCCAGCGTTTTCTCGAGCTGCAACAGGTTGCGGACGAGGTCCTGGCCCTGGCCAGAGAAAATCAGTCCCTGGAAGCGCGCCTGGTCGAGGACGAGCTGCAGAAGATTGGCCAGGTCCTGTTTACCTTCCTGCGCATGGCGCGCGCGCACCAGCGGTTGGCTCGTTTTCTGGCGGAAAACCAGGTTTCCGAGATCAAGTCCGACGTGGCGGAATGTACCGCGGATCTCAAACGCGAGCAGGATGCACGCGTACAAGCGAGCCTTCGGCAGGCACTCTCGCTCGCGGAAAAGCGGCTGCGCCAGCACGAACAGATTTCGAATTCCGCCAAGGCGTTGGCCGTGCAAATGGAGACCCTCGAGAAGGCGCTCGGCTATCTAAAATCGCACATCGTGGCCATCGGCAGCCACGAGGAGCTTGCCAGCGAGCTCGACGGGTTGGTCCTGGGCGTGGACTCGGTCGAGCAGCTCGAGGCCGAGACCGGCGACGCTCTGGCCGAGCTGCACCACCTGGCCGACTATCGCCAACAACGTACTGCGGGCAAATCCTAAGAGGCAACCATGACCACCATTTTGGCCTTGACCGTTCCAGGTGCAGCCGTCCTCATCACCCTGTTCGGGCTTCTGGCGCGCGGCAACCCCAAGCCGGGGGGCGTGGCCCTGTTTTGGCGCGTGGGTCTGGTGGGTCTCGGCCTTGGCTTTGGCGCGTGGTACCTGCTCGCCAAGAGCGGTCTTCTGCCCAACCTGCCAGCCACCGTTCACCACGCCTACACAGGTCTGCTGGTGGGTGCTGCCGCCATCGTGGTGATCGCCGCCCTGGGATCGGCGTTGAAGCGACAACGGTAGGAGTGGCTGAGCTTAGCGCTGGCCCCCGCGGGGAGAGCGGCGGTCGGCCTTGGACCCTCGACCCCTGGCCGCCACCCACGCCCTCCGCTCGATCCGCCCGGCCGCAGCCCAGCCGACTATCGCCAGAAGCTTGGCCCAGGGTGGACGAACGCCGCTCTCCCGATGCGCGAGCATCAAAATGGGGACATCCTCTAATCTAAGTTCACGTCGCCCTTGGCAAGAATCGTATTTCCGAGGTCGCCCGTCTCGACGAAAAGCAAGAGGTAGTCGTGGCCAGGCATGAAACCATCCTCAGGGCGCAAGTCGAAGCGCATGGCCACCAGTTTGGTGGGCGCCATGCGGATGCGCCCAATGGTGGCGGCCTTCCAGTTTGCAATGGCGTCCGGGTCGGCCTTGTCGAGCAAGACGAGATGGATGGGAGCCGCCCCTGATGGGGTGGTCTTGAATCGCGCCACGATTTCGACCTGCCAGGGGCTATCCTTTGGCGGTGCTGCCACGGCACCCAGGCCGGCAACCTCAACGCTGCGCTTGAGCACTGGGACGTGCATCATGGGTGCCGCCTCGCGTTCGTCGCCATAGGTGTCGGCACCGCCAGCGAAAACGCACACAGCTCCAGGAACTCGGCAAGCATTCGTCAAGGCCCTGGCGGGTTTCAGCACGTGCGGCGTCGCCGGCTCATCGGCGCGGGGCAATGACGAAGGCATGGATTCGGTAGCGCCGACTTTTGATTGCGCGGCCAAGACAATAAGCAATAGCGGATAAGTGGACATTTCTTCGACCTCCAAACGCGGCTAGGTCAGTCAAGCTTCGTGAGTCGGATGCAGTTCACTGGCGGAGGTTTCGTTACAGTCCTCGGCACCGTGACAATCATGCGTGACGTAAATTACGGGTAACTTCTGGGAATGCCTCAACTTCCTCTGGAACGGGGTGCCGTCTACTCCCCATGCTCACGCGCTCGCCCCTACTGTGCGACTGCGTGCACGAGCGGCGGGGGCGATAGGCGCTTCGAAGCGGTACACGCCGAAGCGGCAATCAGCACATTGCCATTCGCCAGCCGAGCTGCGTCGCCTCAAAACGGAAGACAGAAGCTGGTCGTGTACGGGCTAGCCCTCGGTCTTGATTTGCATGTGGCTCATGCGGCGTTTGGGCTGCGGATCGGGGGCGCTGGGGGGAATCAAGTTGACTTGCAGGCCAAGCGCAGCGCGCACGGCGAAGTGGTCGTCGCTGATGAAGTAGGCAAGCAAGTCATAGATTCGCTCGGCCACGGGCATCGGGCTCTGTGCCGAGGGTTCGAGAGCGATCACGCGGGCGGCGGCGCCAATGTCGCCACAAATCGCCAGGGCGGCACGCGACGCGGTCAGGTCGGAAGCGACGATCCACTTGCCGATGTCCACCGTGCCGCCGCATGCCTCGACATAGCTCCTGGCCAGCACCTTCAGCTCTGTGCGAAGCGGGGCGGGAAGAAGCCCGTCGAGCTGCTTGGCCATCTGGTCGATCTCGTCGCGATGGGCACCGGGATCGATGGGCGAACCGCCAAGCTGCAACGCAGCACGAACCGCGATGTCGAGCGCTAACGGCGTGCCCAAGGTGATGCGCGGGAAGCACTCGGGCCGCAGCTGCACCATACGCTTGGCCAGATCGAAGACCACCTGGCTTTGCGACGACAATTGGTCGAAGCCAAGTCCGATAACGAGGGCTGGCATCAGCACGGTCTTGTCTTTCAAATTGGCTAGGCTGACGGTCCCGGGGGCGTCGCGCTTGATGAACACGTCGGGCAACGGCGCCTCGATGGTGCTCGCGACATAGCGAAGAGCCGAGGCGTACGACCAGTTGCTGCCGGCGAGGTCCAGGCGCGCGTGCTTGTCGAGCCCGAGTACCTTGTGCGGTTGCGCTGTGGTCATGGCCAGCGCAGACGAAAGCAGCGAGAAGAGCGAGCTCAAAGTGGGGGTCTCGTCGGGGTGGGCGATCTTGCGCCACAGGTCTAGGGTGAGCTTGCCCGGCGCGGCCGTGCTCTGGGTTGGGCGGAAGTTTTCGTACAGCGCTTGCAGAGGCGGGTCGGCTTTTCCGAGGCAGGTCATGGCGCCCGCCACGCACCACATCTTGTCGTGCGCGCCGGCCTGGAAAAACAGCGCGGCCAGCGCCTTGTACGAATCGATGCGGTCGGGCCTCTTGGCCAGGAGCGCCTGGTGCTGCGCGATGGCCTTGTCGGCCGCCGACGGGCCAAGGCTGAAGTAGAGGTTGGCCAGCCGTTCCTGCCGGGCAATGTTGTCGCGATCGAGGGCCGCCGCCTCTTCCATGGTCAGCGCGGCGCCTTCCCTGTCGTGCTGCTTGAGCGCGACCTCGGTCAGCGCATCCCAAAGCCGCAACTTCATTTCGACGGCCCCGTCTTGGGGCAGGCGCTTGATTTGCTTGCGATAGGCGCGCTCCAGGTCTTTCCAGTCTTTGGCATCGCCCAGCAGCTTCTCGATCGCCTCGAACGCCTTGGGGTAAAGCGGATTGTCGTCGAGCACCTTGGAAAACAGCTCGGCGGCCTTGGCGGTGTCCTTCATCTCATCGCGGTAGATGGCGGCCATCGCGTAGTTCAGCTTGGCTCGCCCCGCCGGCTCGCTTTCCAAGCCGGCCAGTTTCTGCAGGGTCTCGACTGCGGCCGTCCACTGCTCTTCTTGTGTGTAGTAGCCGAGGGTCTTGAACAGGGTCTGCCGGCGTTCGGGCTGGGACGCCAGCGCCTCGCGGTAGGCTTCGATTGCCGCCGGCCAGTCGCCGAGCTTTTCCTGCAGTGCATCGCCGATTTCGTCGAGGATGTTCGCCTTGTCTTGGTCGGCGGTCACCATCGCGAGCAGTTTTCGTTTCAGAGTAACTTGCTCTTCCCACTCTTCCCGGGTCGTACGCAGATCGATCAAGACTTCCAGGGTGCTGCGCTTTTCCGGTTCCAGCGCCAGGGCCTCGTCGTAGTAGAGAACCGCGAGGTCGAGCGCGTTCGTCTGAACCGAGCAGGCGCCTAGCTTTTCGCACAGCTGGGCTAGCTGTGCGCCGGAGGCCTTCTCGCCCAGCAGATCCCGCGCGCGCTGGTATTCCGCGCGCGCTTCGGCCCACGCCTGCCGCTCGAACAGAGCGTCGGCATACCCCAGGGCCAAGCTCGCCGACTGGGGATCGAGCTTGCTTGCAGCGCCGAGCGCTGCCGCAGCCTTGTCGGCCTTGCCGAGCTTGCGCGCGTTGTGGGCCTGCCGCTGGTAGAGCTCGCACTTGCCGCCCGATCCGTCGTCGGGGGTCTTGCGCAAGAGCAAGTCGATAAGCGGCTCAGCGCCCGCCCAATCCTCGGCCTTTTCCCGCAGCGCCAGCAACCGTCCGGCGGCGGCGTTCTGTTCCGGATCGGCGGCCAGAGCGCGCTGGAAGAATTCCACCGCTTTGCCCTCGTCGGCCAGGTGATCGAGGTAGATGCTGCCGGCCTCGGTGAAAAGCCGGCCCAGCTCGAGCGGATTCTGGGTTCGCTCCGCGGCGTCAAGAATGAATTTGGCCGCACGAAGGTGGTCGCCCTTGTCCCGGGCGAGATCCGACAGCGCAAGCAATGCGCCCGCGTTGCCTGGGTCGCGATCCAGGCACTTGGCGCAGATCTCCTCGGCCGCGGACGGATCGCTTGCGACGAACCTCCGGGCCACAGCCAACGCAGCGTCGAAGTCCTTCAGCTTGTCGATGAAGATCGATGCACGTTCAAGCCGCATGGCGCGCGCGCCGGCCGGCTCGCGCCTTTCGGCCCGCCGTTCCAGCAGATCGGCCAGCGGCCGCCACTGTTCGCTCCTGCGGTAGAGATCCTCGACCTGGTTCAAGGCTTCGACGCTTTCCGGATTTCTGGCCAGGTCGCGTTGGTACAGAACCGCGAGCGGCTGCCACTGCTGGGTCCTGTGGTAGACGGCCGCAAGCTTCCCCTGGACATCGTGGTCGTCGGGATTCTTCTCCAGCCAGCGTTCGTACATCGCCGCCAGCGGCTGCCAGCGCTGGCTTTCCTCGTACAGAGTTTCGAGCTGTTTGCGGGCATCGCTGTCGTCGTGGTTCTGTGCCAGGCGTGCCTGCAGAAGCTCGATGAGCTGCGCCGTCTTTTGCGTGCGCCGGTAGACATCCTCCAGCTTCGCCCGGACCTGCGCGTTGCCCGGGTCGCGTTCCAGCACCTTTTCGTAGAGCGCCCCAAGGGCATCCCAGCGATCGGCCTTGCGCAAGAGCGATTCCAAGTTGGACATCGCTTCTGCATTGCTGGGATCTCGATCGACCAGTCTCTGGTAGGCGGCGATAGCTTCTTCGTGCCTTGCCGGATCGTCGGCCAGCATGCGCGCGACGCCGAGGCTCATCGCACCCAGGTCGGCGGACGCGGGCGCTTCGCTTTCGATCTGGCGCAGCTCCTCGATGAATTCCTTCGATTGCCCCGACTTTTCCGCAACCTGCTTCGCATCGTTCAACAAAGGTGCGTCGTGCGGCGTGAGGTGCAGCGCCATCACCAAGACCGGATACGCGCGGTCGGGTGCGGCGAGCTCCTTGTCGAGCACCATGCCGGCTTCATACAGATCGGCGGACTGATCCTTGGGCGCGGATTCCAGCTCGGCGCGACTGATGAGGGCGGCAACCAGGCGCTCCCATTCCTTGTTCTCGGACAGCTTGGCCATGCCCTCGTCGAGCATGTTTTGCGCTTCTTCGTCCTCTGGCTCCGCGGTCAGCCTTTCCAACCACGCCTCCACATCTTCCACCGTCGGCTTGTCGCTGGCCAGCTCGCACGCGTTCGCGAGAGCCTTGAGCCCATCCTCCAGCGTGCCGTCGACGGCGACGCCGGTCAGCCCGAACTCGGCCGCAACCCGACGGGCATCCACGTTGGAAAGCTCTGGCGCCACGAAAAAATGTTCGAGCGTGGACGGGCTGTTTCCGAGGATGCGTCCAGCGAGTAGGGCCAAATCCGGATCGCTCGGCGAGAAACCTGCGAACACGAAGGACCACCTCTTGTGCAGCCCTTCAAGGAACTTGGCAGCGCCGGTGGCCAGGATTTTCGGGCCGATTTCGAACGGCGCCAGGCACAGCGACGACGGCACGTCCGGCCGACCGAAAAGCTGAAGCAGGAAGCGTCCCCGTCCGCCTTCCAGCGTGGCGGCGCTGCCGGCGAACACCATGCGTCCGGCCAGGTCGGGGGCGTTGCCTAGGGCGGCGGTCCACATGGAATCGAGCCCGGTCGTGATGATCCCGCGCCACGGGGCGTTGGCGAGGGCTTGGATGGCATCGGGAGCCTGGCTGCGAACCGGTAGCAGCCCCTGCAGGGTCTCCACGAGCTCAGTCTCCAGCAGGGTGGCGCGCAGAACGGCCAGCGCAGCGGAAAGCTGGCCAGCCTGGATCATGTCGACGACGGCCTGTTTTTCCGTGTCGTCCACGACCCGCTTCGCCAGGGCCAAGCCAAGCATGCGCCAGCCGGGAAGGACGGCAAGCTCCGAGCACCCGAGGCCTGCGACCAAGATCGCCTGGCGATTCCTGAGTCGTTCAAGCAGAGCTTCCGAGAGTGGCTGCATGGAATTCCCTTTCGTCGTTGGCTAATTAAGGGTGAGCAATCTAACCGATTGTCGACCAAGCGTACATCCCGTACGTGTGTGCTATAGCCTACGCTGAACCAGCGCGAATCTACCCCCAGGGGAGAGCATCGACCACCGCCATGGAAAACCCTTCACAGCAGCAGGATATTGCAGAGCTCATCAAAGCCATCCACGAGGATCGTCAGGCCGCCAAGCAAAAGGAAAAGCGGGATTCCTGGACGAGGTACGTCTCGCTGATGATCGTCGTACTGGCGGTCATCACGGCCTACGGCAGCCTGAAGTCGGGCGGATACGGCAGTCGAGTGCTCCTCAATCAGGCGCTGGCATCGGACGCGTGGGCGTACTACCAGGCCAAAAGCATCAAGCGTTCGCTGGCCGAGATGGAAAGCCGCACCGGTTTGCCCGAGGCCCAGGCCGATGCGAAGAAGCGCGCGGACGAATATCGGGTCGAGCAGGATGGCATCAAGAGAGATGCCGAGCGCTTCGAGGCCACCCGGGACGAGGCGGCCAAGCACGGACCTCCTCTCGGCAGTGGCATCGCCGCGTTGCAAATCGCCATCGCGCTGGCGTCGGTATGCATGATCACCAAACGCAAGTCGATGTGGGCGGCGTCGGGTGGGTTGGGCTTGGTGGGCCTGCTCTATCTCATCTACGGGCTGTTCGTGGTGTGAGACCCACGCAAGGAGCTTTCGATGACGTCCGCAAGACACCGAATCAACACGGCTTGGCGACTGCTCTCGGCACTTGGGGTTGCCGCAGGTTGGTCTTGGTCGGCCAGCCAGACCGCGTTCGCCAAGGACTATTACGTTGCGACCACGGGCAGCGATTCCAATCCGGGAACCATGGATCAACCCTTCGCCACTGTGCAGAAGGGGGCCGACACTGCGGTGGCGGGAGACACGGTCTACCTCCGCGGCGGCACTTACGCGATCACGACGCCCAAAACCAGCGGCGCTGGCATCCTGTTTTCGAAGAGCGGAACCTCGGATACCAATCGAATCAAGTATTGGGCCTACCCGGGCGAAGCTCCGCTGCTCGACTTCTCGAACATGACCCTATCGACCACCGGCTACACGATGGGTGTCTCGGTCACGGGTAGCTGGCTGCATTTCAAAGGGATCGAGGAATGCTGCGTCCCCATGAACACCTTCTCCAACAACGGCTTTGCGGTGGATAGCGGAGGCAACGACATCTTCGAGTTACTCAACATGCACCACAACAGCGGCAACGGGATCTTCATCGGCAGCAAGGGCGCGGGTGGCCACCTGGTTCTCAATTGTGATGCGCATGACAACTACGATGCGACTTCCAATCAGGGCCAGGGACAGAATGCCGACGGCTTTGGTGTCCACTACCAAACCGCCGGTGACAGCACGATCCTCAGGGGCAACCGGTCGTGGTGGAACTCTGACGACTGTTACGATCTGATCAATCAGGAAGTCCCGGTTATCGTTGAAAACAACTGGGCGTTCGGGTGTGGCTACGCCACGTACGGCACGTACAACCCCACGGATGGAAACGGCAACGGCTTCAAGATGGGGAGCAGCAAG
>PMLH01000166.1 GCA_003159055.1 Myxococcales bacterium | reverse complement strand
CTGGACGATCTTGCCCGTGCGCGTCCCTGGGGCGGGAGCGAATTCGAAGGTCACGATGACCGGGCCCATCTGGATCGCAGTCACCTTGCCATGCACGCCATAGTTGGAAAGCGCCTGCTCCAGCCGTTCGGCCATCGCGCGCAAGGTGGCTTCGTCAGTTTCGTTGCCCTTCGGGGGGATGTATTCGANNTCGAGCAAGTCGGACGATGGAAGCTGGAATGCACCGTCCGACAGACGGATGAACCCCGGCCCCTCATCCTCATCGACGGGCGCAGATTTCTCGGGGGGAAGGATGGCCGGGCCACGGTGGGTGCTGGGTAGCTCGGGCGCGGCGGCATTGGCCTCAGTCGGGCCATCATCGAGAGCGCTGGCCACTGGCGCGATGATCGCGATCGGCGCCGGCCCGGGTTCGGCTGCAGTCTCATTGGCAGGGGTCGCCTGCGCCTCTGCCTCCGCCAAAGCCGCAAACTCGACAGCGGCGACCTCGGCCACCACGGCCGCCACCGCCCGGCGCGAGTCGCTTTCTCGCAGCGGCTCGTGCATGTCCGCAGGCTCGACCTCGGCTTCGGCCGATGCGGGTTCGGCAAGCAAAGCCGCAGGGACGGAAGGACGCTCGTCGACGAAATTCTCGTCTGAAGCCTCGAAGGCTTGGGGGCGGACGAGGACCGCCCTGGCGGGCTCAATCTCGAAATCATCCTCCGGCTCCGGCTGCCGAACCTTCGCCGCAAGAGACTCCGCCGCTGGCTCTTCGTCCTTGCCCTCCTCCCCGTCGGACTTCTCCGGGAACATCGCAACCACCACTCGACCGAGCGCTCGCGCAGCAACGACCGCCGCCCGCCCAAGCATCCGCATGGCCCCAAACGACGCCCGGCCAACATGTCGGGCCACCCACGCGACCGAATCGAGAACCTCGGCGACCCGAATGTCGGTCAGAAGAAGAATGGCGGTCGCAAGCAGCGTGGTGGCCGCCAGCGCCGCGCCCACCCCGCCGATGAAGCTGGCCAAGATCTCTCCAAGGTATTGCCCGAGCAAGCCGCCCGGCCCGTGCAGCATCACCTTGCCGTCGGCGAAGGGCAGATGGCAAAGCACCGCGACCGAGAGCAGGAGCGACGTGAAGCCCAGCCCCTCAAGCAACCCATCAATGACCCGGCGACCTCGACAGAGCCGAACCGCGATCACGAGGCTGGCCCCGATGAGGAGATACGACGCAACGCCCGCAAGCGAGTAGATGCCGGCGGCGGCAGATGCCCCGCCTGGGCCCATGAGCTGCCTGTCGCCGATCTGCATCGAGACGACCGCAACCAGCGAAAAAAGCCCAAGCCCTAACAGGGCAATTCCGAGGATTTCCCGGCGGCGTCCCTTGGATTCTCCTGCGCTCTTGGATGTGGCCATAGTGCCCCTGGTGTGTGTCGGAGTATGTACTTCTCTTACTACCTATACCTACATCATCACCGTAGCCCTCAACCCGGGGCCGTCAAGTTTTAGGCCGGATGCCAGGCACTTATGCCGCGACGAGTTGCCTCGGCACAGCGTGAGCTTGCGCGGGCTCAGGTGAGTTTCAGGCCACGGTCGACGGCGGTCTTGCCGCTTGCGACGCCGTAAGCAGCGGGAAAGAAATGGAGAATCTCGTGCCCTTCCCCGTCTCGCTTTCAACCTCAATGTGCGCTGCGTGGCGATCGATGATGCCGTGGACGATGGAAAGTCCCAGGCCCGAGCCTTCGCCGACGTCCTTGGTGGTGAAGAATGGGTCGAAAATGCGGGGGAGAACATCCTTGGGGATGCCGGGACCGTCATCCTCGACCGCCAGCAACACGCGGCTGTCCTGGGTCTGGACCTTGACGGTGATGGTACCGCCCCGATCGCCAATGGCCTGCGCGGCGTTGATAAACAAATTCATCAGGACCTGGTCGATCTGGCCCGGGAACCCCATGATGCGGGCGCCGGGCTCGACGTTCTTCACGACCTGTACATGGCGAAGGCGGTGCGCAAGCAAGCCCAGGGTCTCGTCGATACTGCGAGCGAGACTGACTTCGCGCTGAACCGACTCGTCGCCGCGGGCGTAGCCATGCAGCGCCTGCACGATGGCCTTCGTGCGCGAGGCGCCTCGCTGAACCACCGTCAGGATCTCCTCGGCCTCTTTCGCCATTTGCGCCGGCGGGCCACCCTCGCCCGCTGCGATCTGTTTGACGATGTCGTCGAGCGGCCCAAGCGAATTGATCACGGCGTTGACCGGATTGTTGATTTCGTGGGCGATACCAGCCACCAGGCGCCCCATTGAGGCCAGCTTCTCGCTGCGGATCAGGTTGTCCTGCGCGCGCCGCAATTTCTCGATGGCTTCGTGCAACTCGGCGTTGCGCTGTTCGAGGGCCTCGGTCCGACGGCGCACCTCACGTTCCAAATCGACGTTGATCGATTCGGTCGACCGCAAACGGTCGCGCAACGAGCGTCGCATTTCTTCGAAGATCATCGCCAAGCGACCGATCTCGTCGGCCTCGCCCCAAGGGGGCACCGGGCGCGCCAATTGCCCTTTGGCCATTTCGCTGGACCGTTCTTCGAGGGTTCGCAGCGGCATCACCACGTCGCGAACCAGCAGCAGCACGATGCCCGCAACCAGCGCCATCGCGGCCGCCAGCGGGGCTATTTTCCAGGGCGTCGAAACCTCGTCGTGCAACCACACGAACGCGGACGAAGCAATCAGGACCGCCATCACGGACGATCCAAGCTTGGCCCGCAGACCGAACGGCGCGCGGACTTGGTCGAGTGGTAGGGCATGGCGTGAGCCAAGGTGGCGGAGCAACGGGCGCAGCACCTGCTGGAGCAGCAGGGTGTGGTAGGTCGCCGCCAGCAGCGAAACCAGCATTACGATGAGCAGCACCCGCCCGGCCATGGTCGCGCCAAGTGCCCCTCGCCCAACCAAGTACAGGATCGCGCCAATGCCGGCGGAGGCGAGCGTGAGAGACTGAACCAAGGTCAGCGCATACGGCGTCCGTTGTGCGGCGATAAAAGCCTCGACCGCTTTGGGATCATCACGGCCTGGCCCTTTGCCGCTCTTGGTCCGCAAGGCCAGATCAAAGTACTCCTCGATCGGGCGCGTCCGGCGAAGCAGCGTCCGCCACCACAGATACGCGCCGAGAATCAGCACTGGCCAAAGCGCGAACATCCCTGTGGTCAGCATGTGTGCCGTCGCACCGGCCAGCGTGCGCAGGAAGAATGCCAACGCGGTCTGCCACAGACCGAGCAGCGCGATCCCGACCGAGAGAATCGCCCCGCGATAGCCTTCCGCGAACATGCGAATGCCTTGCAGGTTGGGCAGCAGGATGGGCCGCGTGGGCGCGAGAATCAGGTCCAAGGCCAAGGTCCGCACGGAGGCCAGCCCTGCCGAGGTCAGCAGCACCAGCTGAACCAGGGCCGCGGCAGACAGAGGGTCGCGTTCACCTCCCAGCACCGCGTGCACGGGAATGGCGGTCGCCATCGCGGCCCAGAGCAAAAGATGAACGACCATCACCTCGCGTGGGGCGCGGGAGAGCGCACTGCGCGCTCGTTCCATCTCCTGGGATTTCGGCTTGCCGCCCTTGCGTACCGCCTCGACCAACTCAAGCACCGGGTGAAGCAGATAGCCCATCCTCATCCCCACCGCGACCCAGCCCGCAACGGTCACCGGCACCGCAATCTTCAGCCACAGACTCTCCGACCGCAGATTCTGCATCCACAAAACAAGCGGCAGTCCGTAACAAAGTAGCTCGGCAGCATCGAGGATGAGAGCCACCGAGAAAATCTGCCGTCCGAACCGTGGCAAGCTTGCGCCGTGACCGCCCTGTGACATGGTTTCCATTGTAGCGGAGAAGCTGGACANNAACCTGATCCACGACGAGTGGGCGATTCTTTCACTGCTTCTGTTGTGGTCGGTTGCCGGCCTCGCAGTCATTTGCGAACGCATCTACGCACTTTGGCGAATTCTCCCCAAGTCGGAGGTCTTCAAGAATCGCGTGGTCGAGGCAGTCACCAACGGCGATTTGGCGAAGGCCGCCGCCTTGTGCGAAACCGGAACCGATCCTTTGGGCGAGGTGTTCGGTCGCGGCCTGCGCGTCTTCGCCAAGACACCGCACAAGGCAACCGAGGCCGTCAACTCGCAGCGCATCGTCGCGCTGGCGAGCTTCCGGCGGTATCTGTGGGCGCTGGGCACGGTCGGGTCGTCGGCGCCGTTCGTCGGGCTTTTCGGCACCGTGGTCGGCATCCTGAAGGCCTTCCAGTCGATGTCGCAGGCGGGAACCGGGGGTTTCAAGGTGGTCTCGCAGGGCATCGCGGCCGCGCTGGTCGCCACCGCGGCCGGCCTTCTGGTCGCCATCTACGCCGTCATCGCGTACAACTATTTCGTCGCGAAGGTGGGGGCCATCGGGGTTCAATACAAGGTGTATTGCGAGGAGTTCCTGCTCGCCCTCGGCGAATTTGGCAGGGCACAAGGGACGCCGGTCGCCGTTGCGCCAGTACAAAGTCCCGGCAAGGCGCCGCCCTCGTAACGAGTCAGCCATGGCCATGGGCGTTCAGCTAGACGACGGGACCGCTGAAGCGGACAGCGACGGCGAGGGCAAAGAAACCATCGTCGCGGAAATCAACATCA
>PMLH01000566.1 GCA_003159055.1 Myxococcales bacterium | reverse complement strand
GCACTTTTCAGACACCCTCTTAGACCGGGGACACCATCTGGCCCGCACGCCAGCCCGCCGACCGCCTCCTTCTTAGTCTGGCGGCGAGCGCGGAGACTGGCTCAACTGACGGGCCGCTGACCAGGGCGGGATGGAGCAGACTGCCCTGCGTGTTCGAGACCGACTCGCCAGGCACCTCGAACGGCGGCAACAGCCGCCCAAAAGCCGCCCGGCGTGCTCCACCCGCGCGCCCAAGATCGCCATGCCCCGCACCGGCAAGGTTCTCTGACGCTCAGAATACCTATTCAAAGTGACTATGGGCGGGCATGCCCAAGGTGTCGATCTCGTTCAGCTCGATCGAACACCGCGCTCCCGCCCGATCGTCTCCGGTGCACTACCCACGGATGCGCGTCTGGTGCAGGTGGAGCCTGCTTCGCTGCGAGCGACAGCTCAGCGCCGAGCGGGGGCCGAAAGGGGGTATTTCTTTTCCATCAGGACTGTTAGGCTCACGCCGAGTCCAATGGTCACGGTCCAGGTAGAGTCTCACCAGCGAACCCTCTCAGAGCTCGGACCGCCAGCACTGAGCTGGAGCCTTGGTCGAGAATCCGTGGCGGCGCATCCCTCAACTGCCCCTGCCCGAGGAACACGATGACTGAAAGGTATTCTTTCGACGTTTACATGTCCTTGTCTCCAATCGACTGGGCGTGTTGGGAGTGAGGGAGCGAGAGCTTCCGCCGCCGTTTTCCGTCCGGCAGTTCGTCCCCGGGTGGAACCTTCGCTCGTGCGGTTTGACTTGGGCTCCGATGACTGGATGTTCTTCGAGGATCTGGCCAATCAGATCGGCGCCGCGTTCAAGCGCGTCGAGGAGCGGGCTATTACCCGCACGCCTCCACCGCAAAGGGTTGCTGTGCACACAAGCTTAGGAGGCCAGGCAATGTTACCGCGACTGTCCTCGCCCGCGCGACCAAGCCGGCTACGGAGTCGCTGCCGGGCTTTGAAAGCACCTCGGGGAATTCGGACGGGAATCAAGATAGGATGCTCACATGCGAATGGCCACGCACATTCCGATGTTGTCCCAGGTGCTCCCGGTGCTTCTGACATCGCTCTCGCTACTGTCGATTGGTGGCTGCAAGCAAGATAGCGGCACCCGCGCGGACACCGATTCCGTGGCGGATGTGGTGTCGGTCTCCCTGAGCTACCCATACGACCTGGACGCGGCCGTCGCGAAGACAACGGTCACGGTTCAAGCCTTGGGAGACGCCACCTGTTCGAAGGAGGATGCCTCTGGAAGCCGGTGGAACGGCCAGTTTCCGGCGTTGAATTCGACGATTCCCGATCTGCTGGCCCGCCCCGGGGTCTTGCGTGACCTGGCCACGCCATGCTCGCTTCATCGTACCGATTCGGGGCCCTACCTTTCCACCCGCTTCGTGAACGATCCCACACGCCACGACCGATTGGTGGACGCCGCCTGCACGAATGACAATCTCGACGCCCTCGTGCGGGCCATGGAGCGAATAGGCGATGCCTGTATCGCCGCAGCTCAAGTCATAATTGGCGACGGTGGCATCGCGGAATAGTTGCCTCAGTTAGAACGGCGTCAGACTGCCTTCAAGGCGGGGATGGGGGGACCGCCGTCGACATTCGCACCGGCTTGCAGGCTCCGGGCACGGCCAACCTGCAGACCAACAATCCCGGCTATCCGGATGGAAGAGCGCGGGCTACATGCTGGGCGTGGGCGCGACGTTCCGAATCGCCCGGCGCGCCAGACCGGGACGGGAAGGGTTTCATGTTCCACCGTCCTGCGTGTTGGGGACCACCTCGCCGGGATCCTCAAACGGTGGCAAAAAGGCGCCAGTAGCCGCCCAACAGCCGCCCAAACGTGCCCAGGCGTGCCCCCACCCACGCCCTCAAGATTGTCCTGATGCGGACCGGTAGGGCTCTCTGACGCTCAAAACCCTGTTCGAAATGACTATGGGCATCCGACCCTGCCCTGGTTTCGAGGCCATCGCGATGCCACAGATCCTGCCCCCGCCTGGTTCTGCTTAGGCGAGTCTGCCCCCAATAGCGCGAACCGGTTATCATCGGGGCCGCAAGTGGATCACAAGCAGACGTCTCCAGCCTCCCGTCGCCCTTCGCTGGCGTCACGCTTGGCCTGGATGGTCGCCTGGGCGGTCACAGCGGCGTTGGCGCTGTCGGTGGCGGCTCGGCTGCTCCCGCACGATCGCTGGTGGCTCGTGTCGGTTGCCAACCTCTTTACCGCGTATCTCTTCCTGCCGGCGTGGCCTATCGCGATGCTGGCGGCCCTCGGCAGGCGCTGGCGTCTCCTGGGCCTGGCCGGTGCCATCGTCATCCTTCACGTGCCCGGCACTGTGATGCCGCTCTTGCCCAGGCAGCCACCGTCTGGCCTCGCGCCTTCCATCCGCGTCGTGACCGCAAATCTATTGATGGAGAATGACAGCCTTGCGCTCTTGGCCGGCGAGTTGGAGGGCTTCGACGCCGACGTGTATTTCCTTCAAGAGCTATCGGCCCGCTGGGACGACGAGTTCGAACGCCGCGGATTCTGGCTGCGCTATCCCTACAACCGGCGCATCACCGGAGAGAATCCCTTCGGTTGCGCCATCGCCTCCCGATTGCCGCTCCGTGATTTGGAGGTCTTTTCGATGGCCGAGCTACCGGCCGTGCGTGGTCGCCTCGTGCTGGGCGGGCGCGAGATCGAGATCGTCAGCTTGCATTTGATGGCGCCTATCGATGCGGAGCAAGGGATTGGCCACCGACTCGGCGCCGACCGCCTCTTGCAACGGCTGAAGCGGACGCGCGGAAAGTCGTTCATTTTGGCCGGTGATTTCAACGCCACATCCGACTCCTTCGTCGCCACCGAGATGCGGGAGTTTGCCGACGATGGCTGGGAGCTAGCTGGCCGCGGCTTCGGTGCGACTTGGCCGAACGGCGTATTTCTGGCTCCGCCCATCCGGATCGACCACGTCTATGTGTCGCGCGACCTCACCGTCACACGCATTGCAACCGGAACAGGGGCAGGCTCGGATCACAAGCCGCTCGTCGCCGAGATAGCGCTGCGCCGGCCGTGATAGGGACGCCGGCAGCTCTGCACGGCCTCGAATTCGTCCACGACCAGCATCGGCGCTGCCTGCCGGTTTACCTTCCACCAAGCAGCGACTTCGTCGACCTGCGCCTGTGCTCGGGGCGCGACCCGCACCTCGTAGCGGGATATCAGCCGTGTTTCGCCCCAAGCATCGCCAAGACCTCGGCAGATCGTCCGCGGTCAGAGGCGAGCCATGAATCCGATGTATCAGGCCAGATAGGGGCAGGCCAGGGTTCGGTTCGGCGTGCTACACGCACCTGCGCGGTTGCTAGCATCATCAGCGTACCTCGCGCGGCGCAGGTACCTCACCCGCAGTCATCGGAAACTGGAAGACGTTCGTCGCCGGGCGCGCAGCGATGCACTCCTTGCGCAGCGAGCGCGCCAGCTCCCCGGAGATGCCGTTCGCCTTGAAGGTGCGACTGGTCTTGAGCGAGCGCTGGAGCCGCCCGCCGGGGAGCAGCTTGAACGTGGCATCCGTGAGCAGGAAGCAACTGTCGAAGCGGCGGTCGAGCTTGCCGCCGAGTCCCGTCCACAGCTGCGCGCGGTTGGTCCCATCGAGCGGGAGGAAGGTCACGACCTCCTGGCCGATGAACAAGTCGTCGCCTGAGCGCGCGGCCGCATTCAACCGGATCGTCTCGCGATCACCGAGCGACGTTCCGAATCGCCCGGTAGCACGCTACTGCGGGAAGAGGACGGCTTCGTTGTCGCGCAGCCATGCACAGCTTGGGGGGCTGCCATCGCTCGCGTCGAGGGTGGAGGCATCAAGCGGGGCGACGTTGGTGGCGTCCGCTACCTTGACCATGGCGAAGGTGCTGCTGCACTCGGATGGGTCGGAGTAGGCTACCGCCTGTCCGTACAGCGCGGTGAGGCTGGTCGGGTAGCTGTCGAGGACGTTCTGTTTGGATGCGAAATCCAGCACGCCCTCGAACCGATCGGGCGCGACCGGGATCGCGATGATCGCCGTAGTCTGTCGCTGGACCGAATACAGGCTGCCGAGCAGCATCCCGGTGAGATTGACGGTGATCCCTGGGTGCCCGTCGTTGTCTTCGTCGATCACGTGTGGATCGCTGACGCTGGTGGGCAGCTGATCCGTGGTTGCATCTGGGACTGCGCCCGCCAGCTCGACCAGGAGTGGAAAGCTGAGCACGGAAACGCCATCGGCACCTACGACCAGCTGGCCTGGCCGGCGCACCGGCTTCTCGGTGTGCGCCCATTTGTCCGGCACCACCACGGTGACGAGAGAGCCGGGCTGGTCGATCTCGGCCCGGTCGCAATAGCGACCATCCGCGACGATATCGGTCCCGGATTGGGTCAGATTGACCAGCATGTAGAAGAGGGTCTTCGGGTGGAGCAGGCCAACGCTCGGGGCATTGACGACTTGGGTGGCGAGCGCGCGGATGGCCCAGGTGCCAGAGACATTCGTGACGTTCGGTAACGCGGGTTTGTTCGTGCAATACGACGGTGTCGCCGTGCCTGCTTCTTGCGGCTGTGCTGCCTCGGCCGAGGCGCTGCCGTCGAGGCTCGGGACGGGGACGGCGCTGCCGTCGAGACCCGGGACGGGGACGGCGCTGTCGGGCCCGCTTGGGATCGCTGCATCGGGGTTGCCATTGCTGTTGCTGCCGCAGCCAGTCGCGCATGCAATCCCCGCAGCCGCGAGTAGGAGACGAAAAGACGCACTGATTTTCAAGATGGAGACGTTCCTGCGCATGGCCGCGAAGAATAGCAGAAAGCCACGGATTGACGGCAGTTTCTCCTCTGCGCCGTCACCCTACTGCAGGCCGGGGAACTGTGCTTCGCGGTCTTTGCATTGCGCCTGGGCAGATCTGGCGGTATGTGGATAGGAGGGGCGAGCTTGCTGGGTCTATCGGTTGGCTCGCAAAACCTCGGGTTGTTCGGATGTTCTGCTTGGATGGATGGATGGATGGAGGTGCGTGATGGAAGAGCGCATGAACCTGAAGAAGCAAGGCGTGATAATGCGAATGGTTCATCACCCAGTGGGTGCGGTCGTGGGCGGACTCCTGGCGGCCGGGGTTTGCGGCGTGCTTGGGTCAGCGCATGGCGAGGTCGCTGCAGCGGTGATGGCGGTTCTGGGTGCGGTCGTCGGCTCGCTTCTCGGGGCGATGATGGCGGCATCCAGTCACCGAGAAGCCTAGCAGCCCGTGGCAAAAGTCTCCACGTCGCCGTTCGGGCGTCTTCGGAGCCGGCTGCTGCGTCGCCGCTCGCTTGAATACCTCTAGTATTCGGCGCTTCGCTGCTCCTTGCATCCGGCCCGAATCCGCGCCGAACGGCTCAGTCCGACTTTCACAACGGGCTGCTAGCTCGGCAGTGTCGAACCTTGCGCGCCGGTGTCAGGACGTGTTAGCCACTCCCTGCTCATGGATGCCGTTCGACACATGGGCGAGCTGCCAGTCGGTCGGCTGCTCGCCCGCTATTCACTGCCGGCCATCGCAGGCTTTCTCGCCAACGCACTTTACCAGGTCGCAGATCGCATTATCGTTGGGCGAGGGGTGGGCACGGACGGCATGGCGGCGGTCACGGCTGCCTTTCCGCTGGCCATCGTCGGAATGGCGGTGGGCCTGCTGCTCGGCACTGGCACCGGAAACCGGATTTCGGTCCTGCTGGGGCAGAAGGATCAGGGGGGCGCCGAGCGCGTTCTCGGGCAGAGCGTGCGCCTGGGACTGGTTGCGGGCAGCGTGCTTGCGCTGGTGATCTGCGCCTTCACTCGGCCGATCCTTGTTGCTTGCGGCTGTGATGCGCGACTCTTGCCGATGGCGGTTCCGTTCGCGCGCATTTTTGCCGTTGGGCAGATCTTCCTCATCGTCCTGATTTCCATGGGTAACATCCTGCGCGTGCAGGGGCGGCCCATGCTGGGCCTCGGCTTCATGCTCGGCGCCAACGCGCTGAACGTCTGCCTGGCTCTGGTCGCGGTGTATTGGCTCCACCTGGGCGTGACCGGAACCGCGCTGGCAACCGCCCTGTCTCAAATGGTCGGTTGCTCGCTGGTGATGGCTTTCGTCCAGAGTCGAGGCAGCGTGCTGCACATTCGCCGTCGTTTTCTGCGTGCCGATCGCGCGACGGCGCGAGCGATTGTGACCTTGGGTGCGCCGTTCGGGCTGATGCAGATACTTGCCACCTTGGTTTTCCTGGCCGCGAATCACGGCGCCGGCAGCCAGGCAGGCCCGCGCGGCTTGGCCACGCTCGGCGTGCTGAACACGGTGGCGATGTTTCTCATCTACCCGTCTCTCGGCGTGATGCAGGCGATGATGCCTCTCGTGGGCTTCAACAAAGGGGCGGGGCGGCTCGACCGCGTGCGTGCGCTGCTGGTGCGCGTGCTGGTCACCAGCCTCAGCATGGGTGCGTTCTTCGCCATCGCCATCGCCATTTTTCCAGGACCCGTGGCGGCGTTGTTCAGCAAGTCCGATCCCGAGCTGATCGCGATGGTCAGAACCGGTCTGCCCTGGTTCGTCATTCCCATCACGCTGTTCGGTCTGGCCGGCACCATGGCTCACTACTTCCTCAGCGTGCACGAGCCGCGCAAGGCNNGCTCTTGGGGCGGCAGATTCTCGCGATTCCGCTGTTCCTGCTGTTGCCGCGGCTGCTCGGCTTTTACGGCATGTACCTCGCGGCCCCGCTCTCGGATCTTCCGTTCGCGGTGGTGGGCGGGGTCTTCATGGTCCGCGAATTTGCGCGCCTCAAGGCGGCCCTTGCGGACAAGGCGAAGCTTGCCGAAGACGCATCGGCACTCCCAGCACGGGCCGATGCTTCGTAGTCCCGCGCCAGGAGCCTACTTCGCCGGCACGGTCATCGGGTTGGGGAAGTTTCCGGTCAGGAAGAGCATGCTGTAGACCCCGAGCGATTCCTCGAAATAGTGGTCGTTCCTCACAGTGGTGGAGACCGATT
>PMLH01000520.1 GCA_003159055.1 Myxococcales bacterium | reverse complement strand
GTCAACTTTTCAGACACGCTCTCAAACCAAGCGCGCGCGTTCAGACGGCGATTCGGCCGCAGGCACGGAAGCTATTTCCCGTGGTGCCGGGCTCATGCGCACAAGCTTCACAATGTGGAAGAGAGCCTTCTTCACGTAGTTCTTGTTGTTCTCGGTCGGCGCCGCATCCTCGGCCGAGAAGCCCAAGCGCGCGGCGATGCGTTCCATTTTCGCGTTTCCCGATGCGTGCAGAATGCACGGGCGCGTCCCGGTCGCGACGTTCTTCACCCGACCATCGGAAAATTCAAGATCCTTCAGGTCCGCGCTGCGGGTGATGAAATTCTTGAAGAGCAAATTGTGGAAGATCTCGCACCGCCAATCGAGATCCACGACAAACCGATCCCGACCATAGATGCCGGTCAGAATCTCTTGGTCCATGTCAGTCGGCCGCATGCCAAATTCGCGCTCCAATCGGTCGATCAGCCACCGCGCATATCCCGCCGTCGAGATCCACGTTCCCGAGTTGAGGTAGTCATAGCCGGTGGGGTTGTGCGGAATCGGCACCTTCCCACGGTTGAACTCGCGATCGTACACCCGTCGCAACCATGGCCCCAGCCGCAAAGCCCCGCACAAGAAAGGCGCCGAGGCCCGTCGGAACTTTTCTTCGATCTCGTCCAGCCCGCAAAGAAAGACGACGTCGAACGGATCGACCGAAATCACGACCTCGTCGTCGCGCAGGCCCGCAAGGTAGTCACGGGTCTCCGTGGTCTTGTTGCCAAACCCGATCCACTTCTTGCCCCAGCCGAGCATGACCGGCGAAATGGCGTGCCGATCACAGGAAGCCATGAACAAATCGAAGTACGCCTGCTTGTTGGTTCCGTAGGCGATGACAGTAGGCATTTCCAGGCCGATCTTGGATCGTATCGCGAAGAGGTCAAGGAAGGACCGCTTGGGCAGGAATCGCGGTCGCCCGATTTTTTGCACTTTTCCTCACCCTCTGGTATCTGCTCTGGAAGAAGCTCAAGGCTGTATGAACGAGCTGCCGTACATCGTATTCGGTTCCCCCATCATCGACCACGAAGCCATCGATGCCGTGACCCGCACCCTGGAAAGCGCGTGGATCGGGACCGGACCGCGCGTGCACGAGCTAGAAGAGAAATTCGCGCAGCTGACCGGCGCTCGCCACGCGCTGGCAACGTCGTCGTGCACGGCGGCCCTGCACCTCGCGATGGTCGCGTCAGGGGTCGGACCAGGCGACGAAGTCATCACCACGCCGATGACGTTCTGTGCGACGGCGAACGCGATCATCCACACCGGGGCCACGCCCGTCTTCGTCGATTGCCGCCGCGACACCATGACCATCGACCCGGCCGCCATCGAGGCCGCGGTTACGCCGCGTACCCGAGCCATCGTGCCGGTGCATTTCGCGGGTCGACCTGCCCAGATGGACGCCATTTCGGCGATCGCGAAGAAACACAACCTGCTCGTGGTCGAGGACGCTGCCCACGCCATCGAAAGCGTGTTCCAGGGTAAGAAGATCGGATCGCTGAGCCCGCTTACCTGTTTCAGTTTCTATGCCACGAAGAACATGACCACGGCTGAGGGTGGCATGATCACCACCGACGACGACGAGCTGGCCCGCAAGATCAAGGTCATCGGCTTGCATGGCCTGTCGGCCGATGCCTGGAGTCGATTCTCCGACCAAGGCTACAAGCACTACGACGTGGTCTTCCCGGGCTTCAAATACAACCTGACGGATCTCGCCGCCAGCGTCGGGCTGGCGCAGCTGCCGAAGCTCGGCAGCTGGCTCAGACGACGCGAGCAAATCTGGGCGCGCTACCAAGAGGAGCTTACCAACCTGCCGCTGACCCTGCCCATGCCGCCGGCGCCGGACACGTTGCACGCCAGGCACCTTTACACCGTGCTGATCCACGACGACGCCCGCGTGACCCGCGACGAGTTCTTGTCGAAGATGCACAGCCGCCGCATCGGCACCGGCGTGCACTACCGCGCCCTGCACACGCATCCGTACTATCGCGAACGCTGGGCCNNCTGGGCCTTCCGCCCCGAGCAGTTCCCCAACGCCTGGGCCATCGGCGAACACACGATTTCTCTGCCACTCGCTCCGAAACTGACCGACGCGGACGTTCAACGGGTGATCGTCGGCGCTCGCGAGATTCTCGGGTAGCGGGCTCGGACCGCCGGCCAGCGACTTCAGCCACGACCGACCGTCCGGATCCTATTGCGTCGCGTACGATTACGACACTCGCGCCGTTCGTGCCGTACGATCACCGGTCCGGCTTCTTAATATGCGTGACACCCGAAACAGTCGGGCGACACGCCGGCTTGTTCGTGGCAGCGGTCACAGAAGCGCTCGCGCTGGGCGTGGCAATTGCGGCACGACGAGATTCCTTGCGGCTGCGCACCGGTCAGCTCGGCCCGCATTCCTTGCCGCACCACCCGGTCGCGTAGCGCCTTGAGATGGGTCATGTGCTGGTAGCGCATCTGCTCGCGGGGAAGAATGCAGGTCGTCTGCGCACGCGCCGGTTCCAGCCATGGTGTCTGCGCGGTTGGGCGCGCAGCGAACCCAACCACTGCACACAGAAGCGGCAACGCCATCAGAATCAGCGCAAGCCCCGCGCTTCGGCGACGCAAATTCACGGTTTGCCCTCACCCTCGGATTGGCTTCGCTTGAACCCCCGACGACCGGTGTATTCGGCGAAGGTCATCGCCACCGTCCGATACACGACGTGTGCCAGCTTCGAATACGGCAGCATCCAGATCAGAGCGAAAATGAGAACCAGGTGCGCCGCATAGGCGACGAAGCGCAGGGGCTCGATGCGCAGCCAATGAAGCCCTTCGCTGGCGAAGCCGGAAAGCGCGATCAGCAGCAACAAGCCGAGCAGGAGCCAATCCGAATGGGTCGGCGCGCCGGCAGTCTGTGGACGGCGCCACCGTTCCCAGAGCATCAGCGACGAGCCGAGCACGAGCGAAATCCCGCCCAGGTTCGCCATCAGCTTCCAGGGATTCCCAAAGCCGAGCGGATACACCAGGCCGTCGAGCAACGGATTCCAACGGGCGGTGACCGCCCAGAGGCTGGTAAGCCAAAGTGCGAGCATCCCAAACACGACGAGCAAGTGATGCAGGCGACGGGCTTGACTCGCACTACACGCTGCGAAGTCGTCGTGAAAGAAGATGCGCGACAGAGCCGCTCGCAAGCTTGGGCCAAGTGGGCGATTGCCTTGCCCAGGCGCTTGCCCGTGCGCCGCCATCATGGCTCGCCAGAAGCGATGCGCGCCCCTGACCAAGACCAAGACGTCGAACGCGAGCAGCGCGCCGAACACGCTGCCGAGGAGCCCGTGTGGCAGCCGCGTCCAGAAGGGAAACACCGCCCGCTTTCCGGTCAACGCCAGCTCGACGGATGCGGCTCCGGACAGCTGCCACAAGGCCGCGGCGCCGAGGAGCACCCCGAGCGCCCCGAGCAGCATCCAGGCCCAGCTTGCCGGACGATTGGCCCAACGCCCGAACGCGCGCGGCGACGCATAGTGCACGATGCACTCGCGCCGAAGCGCTGCCATCACGTCGCCGGGACGCGCGCCGCGCGGACAGCGCCGTGTACAGTCGCCACATTGGTGGCAGAGCCAAAGGTTCGGATCGCTCGCCAGCCGATCGCCAAGGCCCCACTGCGCCCAGAGCATTTCTTTCCGCGGTCCCGGCGCGCCGCCGTCGAGGATCTCGCAGACGCTCGAGCAGGTCGCACACTGCATGCACTTGCGCAGATCTTCGCCGCCGCTGTCGAGCACGCGACCGAGGAGCTCGCGATCCGGCCGCAGGCGTTGCTTGCGGGGGACTCGCGCGGGCTCGGGCTGGCTGGATGCTTCGGTCGGCATGCCGTTCACGAATCCTTGAAAGGATTGGGCCCCAAGGCGTCGAGCTGCTTGACGAAGTCGTCGATCAGCTTCGGCAGCGTCAGATAGTCAGACAGGGTGACGTGGTCGACCCGAACACGCTGATCTTCCAGCGCCATCTGCTTGAGCTTCTGCTTGATGTTCTCGCTGCGGGTGGCCAGCAGCTCGCTGCCGCGGGTGTAATGGCACTGGGTCTGCTCGCCGGGCTTGCACCCGAGCAGCAGCACGCCGTCAAAGCCTCGCGCAAAGGCATCCGCCAACCACACCACGTTGATCGCGCCCAGACAGCGCACCGAAATGGCGCGAACAAAGGCGCTCCAGCGTTGGCCATGAAATCCGGCCAGCTCCAGCGCCGGGAACGCGTCGTTTTCGCACAGGAGCATCAGGATGCGCGGCTTCTCGTCGAATTCCCCCGGCACCTCGATCGACTTGATCATGCGTGAGACGATGTCGATCGAGTAGTCGGCGTAGGAGATGATTCGCTCCGGACACGCGCCGAGGCAGATGCCGCACCGCCGGCAACGCCCCGGATTGGGCTTGGGCGTGCACTTCTCGTCCTCATCGAGAGTGCCGAACGGACATTCTTCCGTGCACCGCTTGCATTGGGTGCAGCGTTGCAGATTGAACGCGGGCGGCGAAATGTCGCCCCAGCGCGGGTGCATGGCCTCCCCGAGCGCGCAGTGTTCGATGGCCTGGATTGCCTTCAAAGCCGCGCCCTCGCCGTCGATGCGGCAGCTTTCGAGGTCGCCCGGGGCGCGCAAGCAGCCGGCGGCGTAGATGCCGGTTCGCCTTGTTTCGTAGGGAAAACAGATGAAGTGCGAGTCGGGAAAGCCATATTCCAGCGCGGGCAAATCGGGGCCCTGACGGTAGGTGAGCCCAAGGATTTCCGTTCCTTCGATGGGCGCCAACTTGTCGATGGTCGCTTGCAGCACGGCGGCGTTGCCGTCGCCTTTGCCCAGGTTCCTGCGCGCGTCCTTCAGCTCGCGCAGCGCAGGCCCGTCGGCGGCCACCGGGACCATGCCCACCGCAAGCACCACCAGGTCGGCTTCCACCTCCACGTCGTCACCGAGTTGGCTCTTGCCGAGTTGGACCACCAGGCCGCCCGCATTCGCTTCGACCCCAACCACGTCGCCCTTGGTGATGAAGATGCCGCGATCCTCCTGCGCACGCCGATAGAAATCCTCGTGCAGACCGGGCGTGCGGATCTCCTTCGCGAGAACGAATGCTTCGCAACTCGGATCCAACTCGCGCAGCCACAAGGCCTGCTTGAAAGTCACGCGACAGCAGACGTTCGAGCAGTACGGAAGGTGCTGCGGATCCCGCGAACCGGCACACTGAATGAAAGCGATTCTCGCCGGCTTCTTGCCATCGGACGGACGACGAACTCTCCCTTCGGCGAGCATCCGTTCCAGCTCGACGCTCGTGACCACATCGGGAGACTGCCCGTAGCCCAAGTGCGGAAGCTTGGAGGCGTCGTAGGGTCTAAAGCCGGTCGCTTGCACGATGGCGCCGACGCGGGTTGCGACCTCCCGCTCGCCGACTTTGAGCTCGACCTCGAATTGTCCGGGTTGCCCCGAGATGCGCTTCACGGTAGCGCCGCAATGAGCCTCGATGTTGGGCTGCGCCTCGATTTCTTTCCGTCGGCTCGCCGCCTCGGCAGATTCCAGCTCCCGGTACGGAGCACGGCTCGGCAGCGTCCGCTTCCAAGTGCGCAGCCAACCGCCGAGCTCGGGTTCTTTCTCGACCAAGACAGCCTTGTAGCCAGCGCGAGCGATTCCGAGTGCGGCCGCCATCCCGGTTGGACCACCACCAACCACCAGCACGCTTCGCTCCGCAGGCAGAGGCTGTGGGGCTGGCAACTCCACACGCGACGCCCGGACGGCCCCCATGCGAAGCATGTCCTCGGCGAGCATCTGCGTGTCTTCCTGATTCGGCTCGTGACTACCCACCACCAGCTCGCGCAGGCTCACGCGTTCCGTGTGGCAGGCCGCGCGCACGAAGGCATCGGTGTGAAAGCGCGTCGCACACGCTGCGATGACCAGCGCATTCGCGCCCGCCGCCAGACTCTCCTCGATGACCTTGGCGCCACTTTCACCGCAAAGCAGAGGCGCAGACTTGGTCTGGCACACGCCTTCGCACTTCGCAGCGAATTTTTCCAGCGCCGGAAGATCGAGCGACGACTCGATCTTGCAGCTCCGACAGATGAGAATCGCGACCTTGCCCATGCCCTACCCTCCACTCGCAGAGCAAAGGGCCAGCGCACGCAGCACGGCGCTGTTGGCATCGCGAACCGCGCAGGCGACGTCCATCGGCTCGCGCGCGCAGCCAGCGGCGAACTGACCGTGGGAGGGCTGCGTAGCACTTGCGAAGCCGTAGCGGTCCCGCCCGAGCTCCGGGGCGGTATCCGACGGAACCATGCCGGTGGCGAGCACCACGAGATCCGCGGTTTGCCGAATGCGCTTGCCCTGCCCCATGTCTTCGACGTCGAGGACCGGCTTGCCGCCCTCGACGGAAACTTTCGACACTTTGCCGGCGATGAAATGGATCTTCGGGTCGCGTTCGGTCTCGGCAAGAAAGGTCTCCTGCCGGCCCGATGCGCGCCGGTCGATGGAATAGACGAAGATCTCCGCGTCGGGATACTGGCTGCGCACGTAGCGTGCATGCTTGGTCGAGGCCATGCAGCAAAGGCCCGAGCAATACCGGAGGTGTGCATCGTCGCGAGAGCCCGCACATTGCACAAAAGCAACGCTCGTCGGCGCGCGGCCATCCGACGGACACTGGACGCGGCCGGCGGTCGGACCGTGCGGTGACGCCAGACGCTCGAGCATCATGTTGGTGATGATGTCTCGATGTGAGCCAAAGCCGAGGTCCACAAGCCGCGTGGCTTCGTAGGGCTGCCAGCCGGTCGTCCAAAGGACCGCAGCCACTTCGATCTCAAACGATCGCGGCTGCATCGAAAGATCGATGGCCTGGCAAGGACAGGCCGAAACGCACTTCGCACAACTCGCGCCCGTGCAAGCCTTGCCGTCGATGGCATAGCGGGTCGGCCAAGCGCCCGGATAGGCGAGATACGCCGCCTTGCTCTTGCCGAGGCCGAAATCGAACTGGCTCGACCGTTCGACCGGGCAGACCGACGCACACGTGCCGCACGCCGAGCAATGTTCGGCGATGAAACGCGGGTCTTCCCGAAGCGCGACCCGGTACTTGCCTGGGCTGCCGGTCACCGTCAGCACCTGGGTCAGGGTGGCGACCTTGATGCGTGGGCTCGTGCGAATACGGCGAAGATTGATTTCCAGCCCGCACACCGGTGGACACAACTTCGGAAAGTACTGGTACATCTGCGACACGCGTCCGCCAAGCTGAGGCTCGCGTTCGACCAGCACGACGTCGCACCCGGCCTCCGCCGCCTCGACGGCGGCGGAGATGCCGGCAATCCCACCACCGACGACAAGCAGCTTGCCGCGCGTTCGGCCGGGTGCTGTGCTGGGTGTGGTCACCGTTCAGAGTCGCTCGTGAGGTACTTCACCGGCCGCTTGATCATGGTCCATTCGTTCTTCTGCGCGTCGTACTTCGAGTTGCAGAAGGCCAGCCAGTTCGCCTGATCGAGGGTCGGCTTGTCGGAACGCACGTAGTAGCCCGGCCAACGCGTCTCTTCACGGAACAGCACCGACCGCATGTGCGCCTCGGCCTGCAGCAAGCGATGCCGGTTCTCCCAGCAACGCATCAGCTCGTGCAACGTCTCGGCGCCGAGCTTCTCCGAGTCCTCGCGCAGCAGTCCCAACAACTCCAAGCCCTTCTCGAGCTGGTGCTTGCTGGTCGCAAGCTGCGTGGAAACGCCGCCGGCGTACTCGTCCATGATCTTCTGCAGACGCGCCATCATCTGCTTGGGGCGCAGGTAGCTTGGATTGATGTCCGGGTCGGTGGTGTCGTCGCGATGCTGGGCAAACGTTTCGAGAGGCCTCAGCATCTCGGCAACCATCCCCTGCACCTTGGCATCGGCCACTGGCGCGCCCGCGCCCTTGTCCAGGATGAACTCCAACGCGGCCTTGCCGGCGATGCGTCCCTCGGTGAACGAGCCCGACGAGAACTTGTGGCTGGAAGCGCCGCTGGCGTCCCCGGCGGCGAAGAGCCCCGGCACGGTCGTCATATTGGCGTAGCCCCAGAAGTAGTCGTTCTGGGTGTCACCCGTCTGCAGATCTTTCGGCCCCGACACCCACGCGCCCGAAGCGCCCGAGTGCGATCCGATGAAGTACGGCTCGCAGGCCATGATCTCCGACGGCTTCTTCTCCGGCTCGACGTTGGTCGACGCCCACAGCAGCGCTTGCGCGATGGTCATGTCGAGGAAGTCCTCCCACGCCTCGCTTTCCAGCTCCTTCAGCTTCTTGCGCGCGGCCTTCTCGTCCGGCATCAGCTGGCTGATCTTCCGGATGGCCTCTTCGGTGCGCATGTAGATCGGCCCCTTGCCCTTCTGAATGTCGAGCATCATGAGCCAGTTGCGCAGGTTGGCCGGGGTCGGCTTGGCCTGGCCGTAGGGGCCCCACTTTTCCAGTTCCGCGGCGTTGGTGGTCATGTAGTCTTCGCCGAGCGCGTTGGTGGCCTGTGCCTTGAACAGCAGGAACCACGCGCCCACCGGGCCATACGCGTCCTTGAAGCGCACGGGAACGAAGCGAACTTCCTGGCAGGTCATTTCCGCGCCCGCGGTAATCGTGAAGGCCGCGCTGCCGGCCGAGTTGAACGGCGGGTACCACGACCGCCCCAGGCCTTCGCCCGTCGAACGTGGCCGGAAGATGTGAACTGCGCCGCCCATGGCGGTCAAGGTGGCCTTGGCCTTGAAGATGTAGACTGTGTTTTCGCGGTTGGAAAAGCCGATGGCCCCGACGCAGCGGCCTTCCGCCATCAGCGGATGGGTGATGAACACGCGCTCGAAGTACTGGCCGCCCGCCTCGGCGAGCGCCTTCTTGGCCGCTTCCGCGACGATGACCTTGTACGATTCGCCGCTGATCATGACCTGCCAGCGGCCCTCGTGGACATAGCCGCCCTTGTCGTCCTTCCAGATCGGCAAGCCCCACTTCTCGAACATGTGTACGCTGGAATCCACGTGGCGTGCGATGTTGGCCACCAGGTCTTCGCGGGTGATGCCCATCAGATCGTTGCGCACGTAATCCACGTAGTCGCGCAGCGTGTTCTTGCCGCTGTTGAGATCCACGTACAAGTTGATGGCGGAAAGGCCCATGGCGACCGCGCCGGATCTGTCCATCGCGGCCTTGTCGACCACGGTAATCTTCAATCCATTCTTCTTCGCCCAGTGGGCGGCCTCGACTGCGGCCCCGCACGCGGCCATGCCGCCGCCACAGATCAGAAGGTCGGTTTCGACAACCACCGTCTTGAAATCCGACATGACTACTTTCCTCCGTTCTGCGATCGGGTCAGGGCAAGCTCAGGAAGTCCCGTGTGTTTGACTGGGCCTTGTTCGGTGTTGAGAGCACTGGGTTCGCCCATCAGCATGGGGCTCTTGACGTCATCGGTTCCGGTCGGGAAATGGCCGAACGGCTGTACCTGCCCTTCGGACACGCCCTTGCGGATGGGGAACTTGAAGCGCTTGGGTTTGATCTCGGGGTTACGAAACTGCACCGTCCACATGATTTCGTCGGTGCTGCGCATGGCACTCACGCTGGCCCCCATGGGCACGAAGTCGGAGTAGCCGCGCACCTCGATGGCCTGGGTTGGGCACAGCTTCACACAATTGAAGCATTCCCAGCACATCACGGGATCGCGGTTGTAGGCCTTCATCTTCTGACGGTCCAAGGTCATCAGATCGTTGGGACAGATGTACTGGCAAGCCGTGCGATCCAAGGCCTTGCACCCATCACACTTGCTCGCGATGACATAACTTGGCATCAGGTCTCCATTGGCGCGACCCCTGCCATGCCCGGTTCGCGCTCGGTTGGGAGTGGTTGGTTCAGTGCATGGACTGGAGATTCGGAAACAGGCGAATTCGCCTGGGCAATTGTGAACAGCGGACGCAGAGCAAGGAATACCAGTGCGCCGCTGGCGTAGATCCCGACGACAATGGCCAACTCGGGCAAGCTTGGCTGGTAGTCCTGAACGTAGCCGAGCGGCGAAGGTACGAAGCCGGAGGTGACGAGGCAAAGCCCCTTGTCGACGAGGACCGAGAGCAGAATCGCCGCCGTCGCAACGGTCGCGAAGCCCGCACGGCGGCGTAGGCCGGGGATCAATAGAACCGTCAGGGCGAACAGCAACAGTCCCCACGACAGGTAATTGAAGACGACGAGGCCAACGTGCCCATCGAGTCCCAGGAACAGGTATTCGAGATGCTCCCTGGCGCTTGGAATGCCAGAGTAGACCGCGGTAAAGGCTTCCAGCGCCGCCAACAGCACGCTCAGCGCCGCCGCGTAGGTCATGATGACCGAGAGTCGCGCGATGGCGTCCCGGCCGACGTCGAACACCTTCGCGCGCGAAAGCCCCCCGGCGAGCAGGATCAGCAGGGCCGGCCCGGAGGCGAAAGCGGTGGCCAAAAAGCGCGGGGCAAGCACCGCCGTCATCCACGCCGGGCGCGCGGACAGACCGGCATAGAGCAGCGCCGTCACCACGTGAATACCGATCGCCCAGGGGATGGTGGCGAGCGCGAGGCGCCGCACCCACTTCGCCGACGAGGCCCCGCGCGCAAACAGCGCCGCCATCAGACCGACGAGCGACAGGACCAAGTATCCCGTCAACGTGAGACAATCCCAGAACATCAGAGACGACGGCGAGGGATAGAGAAGAATGTTGAGCAGTCGCGAAGGCTGGCCGAGATCGACCAAGATGCACGAGAGCGCCTGGCCAAGCGCAATCACCGCGACGACTTCGCCGAGGATCAGCGCCCGAGCGAAGGCCTTCTGCCTGTGAACGTAGTAGGGCAAGAGCACCGTCACTGCCGAAGCGCCGATGCCGACCAGAAACGTGAACTGGGAAATGTAAAGCCCCCACGGCACGTCGCGAGACAGCCCGGTCACGCCCAAACCGTCACGAGCCTGCATGCCGTAGGCGAAAGCTCCCAGCACCGCCAGGACAAAAAGCAGCCCCATCGCGACACGTGCGGAGGTTCGGCTGGGCTTGTTCTGGGGCATCGACATCACACCAGGTAGAAGACGCTCGGCTCCGTGCCGAGCGCAGGACGGCGCCGCAGCACCTGGCGACTGGCCAGGAGCTGCCTGAGCGGCGAATTGGGGTCTTCGAGATTGCCGAAGGTCAGCGCTGCGGTTCCGCGCGTGCGACAGGTTTCCACGCACAGTGGAATCTGACCAACGTCCAGGCGCTCGACGCATAGGTTGCACTTTTCGACCACGCCGGCGGTGCGGCTGGGGTAATTGCCCGCCGTGGGGGCCGACTGTGGCTGTTCCCAGTTGAAGCTGCGCGCGCCGAACGGGCACGCAGTCATACAGTAACGACAGCCGATACAGCGGTGCTCGTCCATCGCCACCACGCCGTCGCTGCGGCGCCAGGTCGCACCGGTCGGGCACACGCGCGTGCAGGGCGAGTTGGCGCAGTGATTGCACAGTACCAGCACGGGCATCTGCCGTCGGGCTTCAGGTTGATAGGCGTGGTCTTGCTCGGGGAAAACGCGAACGAACGGCTCTTTCCAGACCCACTTGATTTCGTGGCGGGGATCTACGACTGCAGGAACCCGATGGGCCGAATGGCAGGCATCAATGCAGGCCCGACACCCCGACTGGCTCGCGCAGCGGGACATGTCCACCGCGATGCCCCAGCGAGGAATGGCACGCCCAGAAACTGCGGCGAGGCCAGTTCGCGCTGACACGCCACTGAGCGCCGCGGCGCCCAGGGCCGCGCCCGTCCCGGCCAGCAGATGCCGACGACTCAGATCGACTTTCATCGCCTGGTCTCCAGCTTTTGAGTGGGGTGGCACACGTGCACGGCCAGAGGCACAGCACAAACCGTGCCGAGCGCCGGTTTGCGCGAGACGCGCGGAAAACGAGCGATTCGCACCATCTTCCCCGCCGGTCCGGTCTTCCTGCCGTGATATTTGCTGGGTGCATCCATCAAATATGAGAGGGCGCAGAGTCCGGAATGCGAGGGCGCAGAGATTGAAAGGTTCGCAGTGGGGGGCCGCAAGCAGATCCGAAGACCCGTTTGGACGGCCGGGGGGCAGAGCCTGAGCATCCCGCCTCTCGCCCTGCCCGGCGGGGCCAAGGATTTCTCTGGTAGGCGTCGCACGGCGCCTACGCTGCTGTGCCCTCCGTCTCGTCTGCGCGCTCTCCTGCCCGTGAAATGT
>PMLH01000397.1 GCA_003159055.1 Myxococcales bacterium | reverse complement strand
GGTGAGAGTCACGTAGTGGCTCTCCTGGGTGTCGTACAGCTTTCGGTTCGAGTAGCGTCTGATGATACGCATGGTGCGACGGAGTATGCCATGAACACAGCCCCGAACGAAAAAAGACATTGCACTGCGATTAAGATCTTCACAAACCACGAGTGGCCCTCCCCGACCGAGACGGGCTCCGTAGACAGGAAAAGTGGTTTCGCCCACGGAATTTCGTAGAACCGGAGCCGGAACCGGAGCCGAAACCGGCCTCCGGCTTATGGAATGGGCCGTTGGTACGACGCCCACGCCGTGGGGGATTCGCGCAGACACACACGCAGGGTGCTGGGTTCTATCGGCCGAGCATCTTCGGCGAGCTCGGCGACCCCGTCTGCAATGGCGCCGGCCAGGTATTCCGCCACTCGCTCGCTGGTCGAGGTGCGCCCGGGAAACGCAGGGTGTTCGTCGAGGTTGCTGTAGTCCACGGCTTGGATCGCGCGGCGAACGATTGAGCGCAAAGCACCGATGTCCATCACGACGTGGTGGGCGCCAAGCGCGGTCGAGCGAACTTCGACTTCCACGGCGAAGGTTGCACCATGCAAGCGCTGTGCAGGCCCAAAGAAGGGATCCGCAAAGCTATGTGCAATCATGCAGTGATCGGAAATCCCAACGCTGAACATGAAGCAAATCTTGCCCCTGCGCCGGCCTGGGCGCAAGGCGCCCCCGCCTATCCGTAGTCAAGGGTGACCTGCAGGCTGGTGCTGGCATCGCGGGCAAGACGCGCGAACAGGTCCGGCGCCTCGGCCAAAGGAACCGGCGGGTCGAGCAGACCGTCCAGCCGATCGTCGGACAGAAACTCCTGCACGCGCTCCCAGCGACGGTTGACATCCCAGCGCGGGGCCTTTCCGGGCGGCAAGCGCGAAACCTGGCTGGCCAACAGCCGCAAGCGCCGTCTGTGAAAACTGTCGCCGAGCGAGACCGGACTGCGCCTTTCACCATAGAACGACGCCACCACAACTGTCGCTTCCTCCCCGGCGTGCATGATGGCGCTGTCCAGACTGGCCGGCTGACCGGTGGCCTCGATGACCACATCCGCATTCGCGTGTGGCTGGTCCTGGTCCGGCGCAACGACACAGTCGGCACCCAACGCCACCGCAGCTTGCCGCCGTCTTGGTGATGGTTCGACCAGATGGACATGCGAAGCCCCTGCCCGCTTGGCCAGCCAAGCCGCCAACAATCCAACCACGCCGCCGCCGAGCACGACCACGTCATCCCCAAGTGCAATGCCAGCATCCCACACGACATTCAGCGCGGTTTCGAGATTCGCCGCCAACGTCGCCCGCGGGCTGGGCACGGCCGCGGGAAGAACGCGGAACTGCCCGGCCCCGACGACATGCACGTCGCCGTGCGGCCGCAAAGCGAACAGGCGCTGGCCGGGCTCGATCCCCTCGGCCCGACTGTCCACGACTTCTCCCACCCAGCTGTAGCCGTAGCGACGGGGGTAAAGAGGCGCGGACGGTGCATCGAGCGACGAATCGAACGAATGCGGGCCTTCGCCGCGATAAAGCAATAGCTCGGTGCCCTGGCTGATGCCGGAGCAGAGGGCTCGGGCTTTCACCTGGCCTGCGACCAGCGCGGGCAGCGATACGCCCTGGCGGATCTCGACCCGACGGGGCCCCATGAACCAAAGCTCACGCTCGGTGGACATCCGTGTAGCTCTGCGAAGGCCGACGAACGGCCGACAGGAGATCCGTTTGGCGCAAAAATTCCGCCGCAACCATGGCCCAGGGTCGTGCGGGCAGCGGGCAGGCGCGCGCCCGGTGGAGCCGTCGGCCATGCTCGACGGGATCGCGACAGAGGCCGAGGAACGCTCGTGCGAGCTCGGCCGCATCAGGCAGGACCCCGCCGCCAGCCTGGGCTTCGACCAGTGTTTGCACGTTGCCCCCAGGGTTCGCGAGGATGGGCAAGCCGAGGGTGCGTGCCTCGGCGAGCACCATGCCGTAGGACTCCATGGTCGAGGCAGAGACGCACAGGTTGCAGGCCGCCATCTGCGCGATGGTTTCGTCCGGCGAAAGGGCGCCGCGAAGACGAACGCGCCCTTGCAGTCGAACCTCGCCAGCCACCCGTCGACATTCGCCTGCGTAGGTGCAATCGAAACTGTCCCCGCCTACGACGTCGAGCACGAATTGATCGTTTGTCTGTGAATCGCCGGCCAGTCTTCGCAGGAACGGCAGCACGCCCTTTCCCGGAAGCAAGTTGGCCACCATGACCGCGCGAATCGGTGTATCGGGCGCCCCGGCGAGCCCCTTCGCGAGACGCCCGGGTTCCAATTCGAGAATGGGCCGCGGCGAATCGAGCAAGCGAGCTACGGCGGAGCGCATGAACCGACTGGGGACCAGGAGGGCGTCGACGGACGACAGAGCCCGAGCCTCGACGGGCGTAAGGTCGCCGCGCGCGACACCGTCACCATGCGCGACCAGCGACGGAAGGTAGTGCGCCAAGAGACCGAGCCGCGACCGGCCCCTCTCCGCTCGCGCCAGCCCGGGAACGTGATCGAGGAAAAGCGAATCCACCCAGAACGTGTCGCCGGCGGCACCCCGAGCCAGCGCCGAGATGGCGGTGATTGGAGACAGAACTTTGCAATGCTCCCCGGCCGCTGCCAGCGAAGACACCAACATGCGGTTGAAAAGCGTTCCTCCGCTCACTGGCCCGTCGAGATCCGGCACGATGAAGCCGACCATTCCGCGTCCT
>PMLH01000579.1 GCA_003159055.1 Myxococcales bacterium | reverse complement strand
CACGTCGGGGCACTTGCTGCGCGCCAGTTTCACGCTCTGGGCGACCATGGCCAAGATCTCGTCCTGCGAACGGCGCAGCTTCTTTTCCCGGTGAATGGTCGAGGTTCCGAGGAAGGTGTGGATGCGTGGCCGCTTGGCGGGACGGACCGCCTTGGCACAGGCCAAAATGTCCTTCTCCACCGCACGGGCCAGGCCACAAATGATGGGGCCCTTGACCTCCTTGGCGATGGTCTCGACCGAGATGAAATCGCCCGGCGAGGAGATGGGGAAACCCGCTTCGATGACGTCGACTTTCAGGAGCGCCAGCTGGCGAGCGATTCGAATCTTTTGTCCCACCGAGAGACTCGCGGGCAGGGCTTGCTCGCCGTCGCGCAGGGTGGTGTCGAAGATCAAGACCTGGTCTTTCATGGCTTCTCGTGTTTTTCCTTCGTCAGTTACGGGCGGCCGAAGCATACTCTGGTTAGGCGAAAAAGGAGACATCTCGACGTGCAGACGATTCCCGCTTGGTTAGCCGGCGCGGCAGCCTGTCTCGCAGCCATCGGGCTTTGGCGGGGCCTTGGCCGATGGTGGAATCGTTCGTATGCGCACAGCGCGGATCGCCTGCGGACGATCGAGGTGCACGAGGAGGCCGACCGCGCGCTCAAGCAAAGCGAGGAGAATTTTCGCCAGTTCTTCGACACCATCGACGACTTCCTGTTCGTGCTTGACGAACAGGGGCGCATCTTGAAGGTGAACCGGACCGTCACCCAACGTCTCGGCTACAGCGAGGAAGAGCTGCGCGGGCGATCGGCCCAGTCGCTTCACTCGAAAGACGACCAGGCCAAGGCACTTGCCATGATGATGGATCTCCTGGCCGGCGTGGTCGAGTATTGCCCGCTGCCCATCGAAGCCAGGGACGGTACGTTGATCCCGGTGGAAACCCGCGTGGTACGCGGCAGCTGGAACGGTCGACCGGTGATCTTCGGTGTCTGCAAGGACATCGCCGGACTGCGGATTTCCGAGGAGAAGTTCTCCAAAGCATTTCACGGCAGCCCTGCACTGATGGCCTTGATCAGTGTCGACGCCCTGACGGTCTTCGACGTGAATCAAGCGTTTCTCGACGTTCTTGGCTATTCGCGGGAGGAGGCGATCGGCAAGCGGCCGACCGAGCTCAACCTGTTCGCCGACCTAAAGCAGAAGGATATTCTCCTCGATGCGCTTCTGCACGGCAGTCAACCGCGCAACGTCGAGGTTCAGCTCTGCACTCGGTCCGGGGAGATTCGCGATGGTCTGGTCTCGACCGAAACCCTTTCGCTCTCACGCGATTCCTTGATTCTCGTCGTGGTGGTGGACATCACCGAGCGGAAGCGGGTCGAGGCGGCGCTTCGAATCACGGCCGCGGAGCTCGAGCGCAGGAACCAAGAACTGGCCGTCGCACGCGATGCCGCCCTGGACGCGGCCCTGGTCAAATCACAGTTCTTGGCCAACATGAGTCACGAAATTCGAACCCCCCTCAATGGCATGCTCGGCTTGGCCGAGCTGCTTTCGCGCTCACCGCTCAGCTCGGCCCAGCAGGAGTACGTCGACTCCATCACCCGCTGTGGTGACCTTCTGCTTTCCATCCTCAATGACATCCTCGACTTCTCGAAGATGGAGGCCGGGCGATTGCAGATCGAATCGATTCCTTTCGATCTGCACGCGGTGATTTTCGACGTGGTCGAGTTCTACGGCACCAAGGCTTCGCCGGCGGACGTCGAGCTGGTGGTGGACTTGGATCCGGAGCTGCCGACGGGGCTTCTTGGCGATCCGGGCAGATTGCGCCAGGTGCTCGGCAATCTGGTGAGCAACGCGGTCAAGTTCACGTCGAAGGGGCACATCCTGATCGAAGCCAAGCAGATCAGGCGCGAAGGCGGAAGGGTGGTGCTGTCGATTGCGATTTGCGACACGGGCGAAGGCATCCCGGAAGAGGCCCAGGAACGTCTGTTTCAGCCGTTTACGCAAGCCGATGCTTCCACCTCGCGCAAGCACGGCGGCACCGGCCTTGGCCTGGCGCTGTGCAAGCGCATCGTCGAAGGCATGGGCGGACAGATCGTTCTGAAAAGCCGACCAGGGCAGGGCGCCACGTTGACCGTGACGGTCGCCTTGCCGATTGACGAGAACCGAATGGTGCCGGCGTCGGCCGCGACCCTGACTGGTAAGCGCTGTCTGGTGGTTGACGACAGTGCCCTGGTACGAGCTGCGCTGGAAAAACAGCTCAGTGGTCTCGGGCTCGAAGTCTACGCAGCTGCTTCGGGGGAAGAAGCTATCAGCGCCACCGGGGCATCTCTCGAGGACGGGCGTGCCTTCGACCTCGCTCTCATCGACCTGCACCTGCCCGGCCTGGGCGGCGAGCGGCTCGCGAAGGTTCTGCGAGCCGACTCCCGTTGCGCTGGCACGGGTATCGTGATGTTGACGCCGTTGGTGTTGCGTCCGGATAGCCCCGAGGGACCGTCATTGGTGGCCGGGACGTGCGACGGCTATCTGGTCAAGCCTGCGCGCAGCGAGCTTGTCGCGAAGGTCTTGGGGATGGTCTTGGAAAACCAGCGTGCCGGACGTTCGGGTGTCCTGGTTACCCGTCACTCCGTCTCGCCGCCCAAGGACAACGCGCCCGAGGCCGACACCTTGCCCTTCCCGCTGCGCGTGTTGCTCGCCGAGGACAATGAGGTGAACCAGCTGGTCGCGCGGCGAATGCTGGAGGAGGCCGGCGCCACCGTCACCGTGGTCGCCGACGGACGCAAGGCGCTCGCCGCGATCGAGTATGGATCGTTCGACTTGGTCATCATGGACTGCCAGATGCCGGGGCTCGATGGATTCGCAGCCACGGCGAGCGTTCGCGCCACAGAAAAGACCAAGGGCGGTCACCTGCCGATCCTCGCGCTGACTGCCAATTCTCTGGTGGGCGATGCAGAGCATTGCCTGTCTGCCGGCATGGACGGCTACCTGGGCAAACCGTTCAGCCGTCCGGAGCTGCTGCGCGAGATCGTGCGGCTCACCCAGGCGTGCGTGCCAGGAACGTCGGCGGCCGGAACGTCGGCGGCCGAGTCAAGATCGCCAGCCTCGAAACCGAACTTGGACAGGGCCCGTTTCAGAGACATGGCGCAGCTACTCGGTTCGGCATCGAGTGACAGCCACACCATGTTGTTGCAGTCGTTCGAGCGCAACACGGAGAAGCGCATTGGAGATCTGGCGCGCGCGATAGAGAGCCGCGACGCCGAGGCCGCCTACGGCATGGCCCACGCGATCAAGGGATCGAGCGGCAACCTCGGCTTCGTCGGGCTGGAGCAACTCGCGGCACAGATCGAGCGCATGGCGCGCGATAGCCAGTTGCAGGGGCTGTCGGGCGAGGTGCAGGCGATGGAAGCGGAATTGAGTCGGGTTCGCGCGTTTCTGCGAAGCTATTTCAAGCAGACGGCTGTGCAGGCCTAGAGAGTTCAACTGGTTTTTGCCGGTCGCGGGCGTTCGCTGGAACGTGTGGCAGGTCGGGCTCGTGCCGCCAACCCCGGGCAGGTCGAAGTCTGTGTCCGGGATGTAACAGAGTCGTAAACGGTGTTCCAGCCTTCTGCATCCGTTGAATCGATAGCATACGGTTCGCATCATAACCTGCCGAGGCCCCGTGCGGCCGTCCACGAAACAAGGGGGAGTACGAATATGCGCATGATCGGAATCTATCTTGTTGTCTGCACCGTGTCCGTCCTGCTAGGCGGTTGCTCGTCTTCGACGACCTCCAGCGACGCTGGGACCGGCGGCAGTGCTCCAAAGCCTGGCATTGATGGTGGACTGGGCGGAGCGGGCGGCCTAGCTTCGCGCCTCGATGCTTCGACAACCAGCAGCACCGGAGGAGTCGTGGGGAGCGATGGTGGATTGGATTTTGGCGCGAGCCCTGGACTCGACTCGAACGGGACGGTCATGGACACAGGTGTTGAGGGCGGACCAGACGTGGGCACAAGCCCTCGAACCGACGGGAGCAACACGGTCGCGGATGTGGCGCCTGACTTGAAAGAGACGGGAGATCTTCCTCCTCCGCCCGATACCCGGCCCGATGCGCCAGTGGAAACACCGGTTGACACGCAGGGATTGCCGGATGTCAGCAGTTCCGTGCCCGACGTGCCGGCGGATCGTCCGGTCGAGGTGAGCCAGCCGACTTACGACGGCGGCCTTGGGCTTAGCTGTATCAAGGGACTATTCGGGACATACGTGATGCGCTGGGATGGAATCCTTATCGACGAGTCGTCTCCGACAAGTCCCCAGACCGTGTTCGAGGCGAGCACGGGAACGCCTCTGGCTGGAGTGCTTGACATGCAGCAGGGGAGCTACCACGGATGCGCGGTTCTCGCGAATGGTACCGTCGAGTGCTGGCAAACCAACACATCCTCCGGGAACCAATATGGCCAATTGGGCAATGGCACGACGACGACTGTCGCCGTGCTCTTTCGAGCTACGCCTGTTCTTACCGCTGCCTCAACGCCTTTGGCGAATGCAGTCGCGCTGGTGCCAGGTCTCGCCACCAATTCCTCATGCGCAGTGACCACCGACAGCAAGCTCTGGTGCTGGGGTAATCTGGCCTGGCTCGTGAACAAGGGCACGGCCCTGGCGACGGGGTATGCGCAGGCGATCACCACGGATGGCGCGGCACCCCTGACTGGCGTCATCTCGGCCGCGCTTGGTCGGACCCAAGCATGTGCGCTTGTGGCCGGCACCCCGAATGCAGTGTGGTGCTGGGGATTGAACGGCGATGGCGCGCTCGGGCAGGGGGACACCACCACCAGGCAGTACCCCACCAAGGTGGTTGGTCTGAGCAATCCGACCGCGATTGCACTTGCACCCAACAGCAACAACGCAACCGTTTGCGCGTTGGAAGGTGAGAACGTGAAATGCTGGGGACAAAACAACTATGGACAGGCCGGCGTGAACGTAGCGACCGATCCTATCCTCAGTCCAACGACTGTCGTCGTAGAAAGCGGTGCGGTTCTGGATGGCGTATCCCAAATCGTGCCGGGAGGGGCATCCTTCGCGGTTCTGCGTTCGACAGCCACCATGTGGACTTGGGGCTATGGCGACCAGAAGTATGCTTCCAACTTTGGCCAGACCAATGTGCTCGCCATCGGATGGGCCGGGCCGTCACTCAACGGCAACAATGGCCCTCGCTTCCTGACCAGCGACGGCGTCTATCACAACGACACGAGCATCGTCACGGTCAACTGCAACGCGATGTAGGCCCTGGGGGCGCGCTGCGCCCGGGAAGGGGCCAACCGCGCCGATCACGGTTCTTCGCGGACTTCGGTCTGGGTCTTCCCAGAGCATAGAGGTGCTATGCTGTCCGCTTTCCATGACCAACGAAAATCCTGCCCAACCCCTCGCCGAGCTTCGCCAGCAACTCGACAAAACCGATGACGACATCGTCCGGTTGCTGGCGCGCCGACTGGAAACCGTGGGACTTATCGCCAAGGCAAAGGCCGAGAAGGCGAGCGCCATCCGCGACCCGGAGCGCGAGCGCGAGGTGTTGGCCCGGGTCGAGTCGCTGGCCAATTCGCTTGGCATTTCCGGTCCACTGTTGCGCAAGATTTTCTCGGAGATCATCGACTACTCGGTCAGCCGGCAGGTTGCCTCGCTCATCGACAGCGAGCGCAGCCACATCACGGTGGCCTACCAAGGGCAGCCGCTGACCTACAACCAACTGGCGGCCGAACAATATGTCTCGCGCCAAGGCCTGACCGGCCATTTCATCGGGTTGGCCTCGCTTTCGCAGGTCATCGAGCAGCTCATCGCGGGGCAGGTGGACCTGGCATTCTTGCCGATCGAAAATACCATCGCGGGCAGCATGAACCAGGTCTACGACGTGCTTCGCGAGCGCGACCTGCACATCGTGGGCGAGGACTCGTTCAAGATCGCGCTGTGTCTGGCCGCGACGTCCGATGTGCCGCTGCCGGCGCTGCGCCGGATCTCGTCCCATCCGCTTGCGCTCGAACAGTGCTCGGCTTTCATCGACGGACTGCCGCAGGTTCAGACCATACCGTTCGCGGATTCGCGCGATGCCATGCGCGCCGTGGCGGAATCCAAGGATCCCACCGTTGCCGCCATCGGCTCGCCCGAGGCGGCGCGGGCGCACGGCCTCACCATCGTACGCAGTGACATCGGCAATCAGGATGAGATTCTCATGCGCTATGTGGCGCTGGCGCGCGCGCCCTTGGCCGTCGATCCGCGCGTCGCGTGCAAGACCAGCCTGATCCTTTCCACGCGGCACGAAAAAGGGGCGCTGCTTCGCTGCCTGCAGGTGCTGGGCGAATACGGGCTTTCCATGACCAAGCTGGAATCGCGCCCGCGTCCCAACCGGCCATGGGAATACATGTTCTTCATCGACTTCGAGGGCAATGTGGCCGACGCACGCGTGTCCGCCGCGATCGATGCCTTGCGGGCCGAGGCGCTCTATCTGAAGGTGCTCGGCTGCTATCCAGCCAAGGCCACACCCCAGGCGGCGCAGGCTTCCGACCTCAAGCCGTCCGCGGAGCCAAGCGCGGGCGAACTGCAGGCGCTGCCGCCCAAGCCTTCGGTGCACGCCTCCAAGCACTACAAGCTGGTGTCGCGCGACACCCGATCGGCGGACACCATCGTGCGGGTCGGCGATCATCTGATCGGCGGCGACGGTTTCGTCGTAATGGCAGGGCCTTGTTCGGTGGAATCGCCCGAGATGATCCACAAGACCGCGCTCTACGTTCGCGAGAAGGGCGCGCACATCTTGCGCGGCGGCGTTTTCAAGCCGCGCACCGGCCCCTATGCCTTCCAGGGACTGGGCCTGGACGGGCTCGAGATGCTGGCGGCGGCGGGCAAGGCGGCGGGGCTGCCCATCGTCACCGAGGTGATGTCGCCCGAGCAGGTGCACGCGGTGGCCGAGAAATCCGACATGCTGCAAATCGGCGCCCGCAACATGCAGAACTTCGCCTTGCTGAACGCCGTCGGCAAAGTCGATCGGCCGGTGCTGCTCAAGCGCGGGATGTCGAGCACCATCGAAGAGTGGTTGGCTGCCGCCGAGTACATTCTCGCGCAAGGCAACGGCCAGGTCGTGCTGTGCGAGCGCGGCATTCGAACCTTCGAAAGCGCGACCCGCAACACGCTGGACTTGTCGGCGGTGGTGGTGTTGCGCGAGCGAACCCACTTGCCCATCGTGGTTGACCCGAGCCACGGTACAGGGCGCCGTGCCTACGTGGCGCCCATGGCGTGGGCGGCGCGAGCTTGCGGTGCTCACGGCGTGTCCATCGAAGTCCATCCCGACCCCGACAAGGCGCTTTCCGACGGAGACCAGAGTCTGACCTATCCCGAATTTGCTTCGCTGATGGACGGGCTCGCGCGGGTGCGCGTGTAGTTGGCTGCGCTCGGCGTGGTCCGAAATGCCAACACTTTTGGTCAGACCAACACTCGCCGGAAATGAGCCAAGCTCGCAGTTGGCGCCACTGCCACCATGGGAGTCCAAGTGCTGAGCTATCGATGGCAGTCGATCTTGTGTTGGTCGCTGATGGCATCACTTTGGGGCGCAAGCGGCTGCAGCAAGGGTGAGACCGCGACGCGGGACGCGGCGGACGTTGCCGACGCCACCCCTGCGGCGGCGGGCAGTGGCGGCATCGCGGGCGCCAGCCTCGGCTCAGGCGGAGCCGGCCAAACTGGCGGTGCTGTTGGCCTGCAGGGCGGCGGAGGTGGGGGCTCGGGCGGCGGCAGCAGCGGGGCTAGCCCGACCGGCGGCAAGGGAGGCGCGACGGCATCGGGCGGAAGCCTTGGCAGCGGTGGTGGCACTGCGTCTGGCGGTGCTGGTTCCGGTGGTGCCGTGGGTTCTGGTGGCTTTGGCCCCGGCACGGGTGGAAAGGCCGGCAGTGCTGGCGTGGGGGGAGGCGTCGGCTCGGGCGGAACCTCAGGTTCGGGCGGCACGAAGGCGGATGCCGCTGGCGCCGCTCCCGCCGAAGCAGGCGGCACCACCGCCAAGAAGCTACCTGCCGACTCGCTGGCGGTTCGTTTCGCGGATGCAGTCATCAGTCGCTGGCCGGATCCCGCCGCTATCGGCGGCAGCAGCGGCTGGGAATACAATCACGGCATCGTGCTGCGAGGGATGGAGCAGGTGTACCGCTACACGAGTGATTCCCGCTATCTCGACTACATCAAGAAGTACGTCGACGAAAACGTGACCGACGCTGGCGTGGTGAACATTGATTCTACGTACAGCCTGGACAACATTCAACCGTCGGTCCTGCTGCCGTTCCTCTACCAACAAACCCAAGCGGTCAAATACCAGACCGCTGCCGCCAGCATTCGCACACGATACGACAGCTTTCCACGCAATGCCGACCAAGGCTTTTGGCACAAACAGTCATATCCCAACCAAATGTGGCTCGACAGCATCTACATGGGCGAGCCCTTCCTCGCCCGCTACGGAGCCGTGTTCGGCACATGCGGGACGTTTTGTGCCGACACCGTGGTGGAACAGATTCTTCTGATTGCCCAGCACGTGCGCGACGCCGACACTGGGTTCCTGTACCACGCCTGGGACGATAGCGCCGCCGGCCAGAAGGCCGCTTGGGCCGACCCAACCACGGGGCGCTCGCCGTGCATCTGGGGACGTGCTCTCGGCTGGTATGCGATGTCGCTGGTCGACACGCTCGGCGATTTGCCGGCCGACCACAGCGGCCGCAGCGAGATGTTGAAGATTCTCACCGGGCTGGCAGCGGGCCTGATACCCAGGCAGGATTCCGCGACTGGACTTTGGTACCAGGTCGTCGATCAGGGCAGCAAGACCGACAACTGGCTGGAAACCTCGGCGAGCGGCATGTTCGTCTATGCCCTCAAGGTCGGCGTCGATCGCGGCTACCTCGATTCCAGCTACCTTGCCATGGCCGACAAGGGCTGGCAGGGCCTCAAGACCAAGGTCAGCACCGACAGCAAGGGCCTGCCGACCATCAACGGTGCCGTGCAAGGCATGGGCGTACAGACGAGCTACGCGGGTTACATCAACCAGGCGACGCTCTCGAATTCGCCGCACGGACTGTGTGCGATTTTGCTCGCGGCAAGCGAGATGGAAGCCAAGTAGGCTCTCTGCCGAGGTCGCGGCTTGCGTGGCAACGAGGCGACGGTCGTCTGACCGGGCGACTACTTGCGGCCAGCTTGCACCATCGTGCCGCGCAGCTTTTCAACCTGTTCTTGGGATCCAACGAAGATGTCCCGTGGGAATTGGTAGTGGCCTAGGATGCCCCTAAGAATGGTTGTGGCTTGGCTGGTGTTGAGCCCCATGCCCGCCAGGTATTGCAGGCGCAAGTTCCGATCGGTGTTGATCTGCGCTCCTCGCAGCCAGTCCCCGAGGTCGGCGGCCCGTCCAGCATACGTTGATAGCAGATCCAACGCTACCTCGTGACCGGCAGCCGCGCCGAACCCGGCCTGGGTGAGGGAGCTCTTCACGTTGGGGTGAGCTTCGAACCAGCCCTGCAGCTCGTCCACGTCGATGCGGAGCGGATCGAGTGAGCCGAACAGCACAACGTCGTAGCCTACCCCGCCAATGTCGTTGCTCCAGAGAATGCCGCTCGGGAATACCTGGAAGAAGGTTGCAATCAGGCTCTTGACGGCATCGAGGCTGCTTTCGTAGAGGGGCATCCAGAGTGCCATGACCCCGCCGGGATTGAGCCGGTCTCGGCACATGCGGTAATACTCCACCGTATTGAGAGCGGCACAGCCCTTGACCCAAGGATCGATAGGATCGGAGGTGATGACGTCGAATTTCTCGCGCGTGGTGCGCATGAAATGTCGCCCATCATCGAGGACGATGCGGGTTCGCGGATCGTTCACGACGTTGTAGTTTTCCCTGGCGAAGCGGGGCGCAACTTGCTTCGGCACCAGCGGCTCGATGTCGCAGATAACGATTTTCTTGACACTGTCGTAGGGAACGAAGGAACCGGCGGTCACGCCGGCTCCCAGGGCGACAACCAGCACCGACTCCGGATTCCGGGTCTTGTGGGTCAGCGCCGCCAGGTGCCCCAGCATGCGTTGCAGCCGCATGTCCTGCGGGTCGCTGGACGCCTGTACCTTGCCCGCCCCGTGAAAGTAGCGCCAGCCTGCACGCGTCTTGGTGACCGCCACCGATACGTTGGCGCCTTCCCCGACGAAGCTGCAGGTGCGATCCCACTTGCCATACTCGGCCGACGCAGCTTTTTCGGGCACCACCCCGGACGCCATTTGCGACGCGTACGTGGCAGAGTACCGCCCGAAAGCGACCGAGAGACACGAGGGAGGCGCTACGCTGCGGGCGAGGAGGGTGGACAGTCCGACTGCCAGGGCCAGGGCGGCCACCATGCCCAGCGTCGAGCTCCGGGCGTCGGCGCGCGACGGCAGAAGGGGGCGCTTGGTGCCGAAGAGGGGCAGCCATGCCACCAGTGCCGAGGCGGTACAGAGGCCGACCAGCACCCGCTGTGCGGCCTGCGTGCCCACGGTGGGAATCACGATGATGCTGAATGCGATCGCCCCGACGATCGCACCGAGCGTGTTGGCGGCGAACAAGCTGCCGACGAGACGACCGGGATCCTGCTCTTTGGATGCGACCGAGCCCAGCGCGAGCGGGAAACTGGCGCCCCAGACCATCGCTCCGGGCAAAAGCGCACAAGCGCAGCGGACGATATCGAGCTGAAAGTTGGACCAGGGAGTGAGTGCGAGCGCCGGATTGATGGGCCAGTAGGGCATGGCCTCGGAGATCATGTAGGAAGCCCAAGCGATGGAGACTGCCTGGAGCCACTGGCACACCCCGAGCGCAAAGGCGGGCCGCTGGCTGCTGCGTGCAATCAGTGATCCCAGACCACTTCCCAGCCCCAGGCCGAGCAGGAACACCGCGAGGATGATGGAGAAGGTGTAGACGGTGGCGCCGAGCGAGAGCGACAGCTGCCGGGTCCAGACCACCTCTGCACCGAGTCCCGTCAGGCCAGAAATAGCTATGACTAACCGCATCATTCGCCTGCGCGTCCCCGAAGACCACGTCTCCGACGAAGGTGGCTTGCTGTCCGGAGATTCGGCGTCGCCGAACGCCGGGGGACGGTATCGGGCGATGGTCGACAACGCCAGGCTGAGCCCGGCCACGGTCAAATTGATTGTCGCCGCGGCATAGACGGCAGTCGTCATGTCGTGGCGAGGAAGCAAATAGAAGCCTGCGAGCAAACACCCGACCACCGCCCCGACGGTGTTTCCACCGTAGAACAAACCCAGCCAGGAGACCCCGCGCGGGGTTGACTGCACCCAGCGCGCGACGGCGGGCAAGGTGGCGCCCATCAGGACCGTGGGAGGCAGCAGGCAGGTTGCTGCAGCCAAGGACCGCAACACCACGGACGGGATGAAGCCGCCAGCAGTGACCGTGTAGAGCCGCTCGATGAGGGGCACGACGTGCACCAACGCAACGCCAAGGATCGCGATCCCAGCCTCGAGTGCCGCGTACACGCGCAATGGATGTTTGTCGGTCGAAACCAGGCGCGGCAAGACCAGACTGCCCAGACACATTCCACCCATGAACGTTGCCAACAGCACGCCCATGGAGAATGCGGTCGAACCAATCACCAGCTGCAACATCTGCAGCCACACCACCTCGTACACGAGAGCCGCGCACCCGCTTCCGATGAACAGCGGCAAGATGAGCGGGAGAATCGGCGACGACGGAGAAGCATCCTGGGGCTGTGCAAGCCGATGGACGGCCATTTCTACCTCCGGGTGATTGGTCCGCGCATTGATGAGCCCGCCCGTCTGCGTCGTTCTAGATCTGAAAACCGATGGCGGCGGTAAAGAATAGGGTCACGGTGTTTAGCGGCGCCGCTCGAATGCCGAATGACAGAACGGTACGCTCCTCATCGCCAAGAACCCATCCCATCTGGACGCCGACTGCCAGGGTGGCACCACTGTCCAAGCTGACATAGGAACCGTTCGAGGTCAGTCCCGACGAAGCGAACCATAGATACATGGCCGACAGCGATGGACCGAGATAGAAGCGGCCGAAGGGGCCAAAAAACGGAATCGCCTCGGCAACGGCCCCAGCCATCCCTGTGGAATCTGTCCTGCTTGAGCTGCTGCTGTAGGCCGAGCTGGCTGTGTCCTCATAGGTCGCGATGCCGACCAGTGGACCTCCGCGGAGGATCAGCCCGAACCACGGTGTGAACTGCTGGCGGAAGCCGAACAGCGAGGCCACCGCCGGCGTGATAACGGGATCCGGACCATCGCCCATCAAACCTATTGAACCTTCGAGATCGATCGTGAATCTAGAGCGCATACGCCGCTGCTCGCGTGCGGCCTGGGCCTGCGCTGCCACCGCGGCTTCTTGACTATGGTTGGCCGGATAGGGAGCGTAGCCGGCGGAAACGCAATTTCCCGCCCAGTCGAAGAGCAGGCCGGGTGGGCACTGCGGAGGATAGGCCGGAGCGCAGGTTCCGTTCACGCAAACCGTGCCGGCCGGGCAGGCGAGGCAATTCTCCGCCGACGGTGGATAGGGTTGCGGAGGGTAGGGCGCGGGCGGGGGCGTCGGCGGAGGATACCGGGACGGCGATGCCGGGTAGGGTTGTGGCGAGTAGGGCTGCGGTCCCTGCCCGGCGTCTGAAGATGGCTGCGCAACCGCAGCCGGAACCGCCATGGCGAACACGCCAAGCAAACATCCCAAGCTATGGATCAGCATGGTTCGCGACTATCCCGACGAGCTCCGGCCGAGTCAAGCCGGATGAACCTGCGCAATCGCGCTGGCGACCCTTTGCGTGGTCGAACTTGAAGAACGCTGACGTGGCACGTGGGTGGGTCCTCAGTGCGAGCGCAAGGCGCACACGCCCATCCAGACATAACCGGCCACCAGCGCAATCCCTCCGAACGGCGTGACGGCGCCAAGCCAGCGCGGCCCGCCGAGGCCCATCGCATACAGCGACCCGGAGAACAGAATTGCGCCCGCGAGCAGCGCGGTGGCGGGGCCAGAGCCGATCCGCTGCACGCGATCGAAAATCCCCGACAACATGATGCCCAAAGCGGCGACAAACAGGTACTGCGTCGCGGTCGTCCACCAACCCAGCCTGGTCGCGCCGATGTCGCGCAGAGTGTGCGCGCCAAAAGCGCCCAGCAGCACGCCGAGGGCGGCGAGAAACCCGCCGACTGCGAAAGCGTTCACGGGATCTGCTCCAGGGACGCGGACTCGGTCATGCGCCCGACCTTACCGGGTTTTGGCCGGAATGCCCGCGCGATTCGTTGGCGACGGGTCGGTCTTGTGGATTCGAAAGGCCGAGCTTGCGAACCCGATCGCAGAAGGTCGAGCGCGAAATTCCGAGCGTCTGGGCCGCCTGCCTGCGGCTGCCGCGACTTCGGCGGAGCGCCCAGTCGAAGATCGCGGCTTGCATTTGTTCGAACGTCCTTCCGGAAAGCGCCAACACGTCACCTTCCGTAGCACTGCTCGTGGCCACGAAATCCGGCGCCGCGTGGTCGTGCGGAGCGTCTGCAGCTCGGCCGGCCAATCGCAGTTCGCAGGTCGGCTCGGAACTCAAGGGTGTTTCCATGTCGAGAGCCGTGCGGTCGATGCTTCCGTCCGCCAGCGCGGCGGCGCGGCGAATGGTGTTGCGCAGCTCGCGGACGTTTCCGGGCCAATCGTGACTGCAAAGCCGGTCCATCGCCGCGGGCGTGACGGTGCGTGGGCCGAATTCGACCGACGCCTCAGCGAGGAAATGCTCGACCAGCAGTGCGACATCGCTCCTGCGTTCGCGCAGGGCCGGCAGCTGAAGCTCGCAGCCGGCCAGGCGGTGGTAGAGATCCAGGCGAAAAAGACCGCGGGCGGCGTCCCGCCGCAGATTGCGCAAGGTCAGCGCGACGACGCGAACGTTGACCGCAATTTCGCCTTGTCCGCCGACCCGGCGCAAGCGGCCGGTTTCGAGAACCCGCAGCAGCTTGGGTTGCAGATCCATCGGCAACTCGCCCACCTCGTCGAGCACCAGGGTTCCGCCCGACGCCTCTTCGAACCAGCCCGCCTTGCGCGCGCCCGCACCGGTGAAAGCACCACGCTCGTGTCCGAACAGCTCGCTTTCCGCCAGCTCGCGCGTGAGCGTTCCGCAGTTGACTGCCACGAACGGTCCGTTTGCGACCGGACTTCCGTCGTGCAGGGCGCGCGCGAGTAGCTCTTTTCCAGTGCCACTTTCGCCGGTCACCAGAACTGGAAGTCGCGTGCGCGCGAGCCGTGCGGTTTGCACCAGCACCCGGCGAAGCGCGGGCGAGCGGCCGACGATGGCCTGAAAAGCGGGCAGGGAGTCAACCAGGTGAGCTTGCGTGAGGTCCATGGCAAGGTTGTCGGATCCCGCGCGGAAAAGTTGCGTGGGCTATTGGGGACGGCACACACTGGGGGCAAGGTTGAAGCCCATCAACGTGATCTTGAAGGTCGATGAGGTAGTCTGCCGCTCGGCCTGGAAGACCGCCACTTCGTAGACGTTACCGGGTCTGAGCCCAAGGTTGGTCGCCTTGCTGCTGTCCAAGGTTACAGATCCCTCGACCGGCTCGTGGATCCCGCCCAGGTCGACGGCGAGCTTCCTGTTGATGAATACCCACACGTCGTCATCCCCCACGATGTCCAGGGTGTAGGCCGTGTCTGCCTCGTACTTGAACCAAGTGCGAATCTCACTCGTGAAGCTGAAGTTGTGAAGGATGTCCCTGCCGCTGGCGTCCGTGTCGTGTGGCCAGAGCCCACTCGCGTCGTAGAGGTTCTTGGGTTCGGACGGGATCTGGGCGTACTTCAGCTCACTGGACGAGAAGGGGTCGCTGTCGACCGGGAAGAAGAGCGGGTTGCCGTCGACTTTGCCGACTTCGATGGTGCCCGTGTAGGTGCCAGAGCTGTTCTTCGTGCAGGCGAGTAACTTCCCGCCCGCGGCGACAGCCTTGTCACAGTCGGTTGTCGTCGACCCGCCGTCCGTCGGCTGGTAGGTACACGGGATGGGAGCTCCGTTGCTGTCGGTGGCCTCGTTTCCAGCTACGCCGCACCAACTCGCGATCGTGGTGATCGAGAATTGCTCCCCATGGGCGCCGTAGCGATTGACATAGGCGCCGCTGCCGTTGCTCCACAGGGGCAACGTCGACACGGTCGCGTGGTTCACGCCGTCCGTGTTGCGATACCATGAGGCGAACGTGGTGCTGCTCTCGATGTGAATCGCGCTGTCGGTTTGGCCACTGAAGACCGGCTTTCCATCCGGGTCCAGGTCCACCTTGACGGCACCGGTCGTGGCCGTGGTGCGGCCCGTAACACCCGCTTCGAAGTCGGTGGGGTGCTGGAACTTGAAGTCCCGGTAGACCACTGGCACTAGAATCTTGTCGCCGAGTGATGCCTGCGTACAGGTGTATCCGGCCTCGACCTTGCAGCTCGACGAGCAGCCATCGCCGTCGGCGGTGTTCCCGTCGTCGCAATCCTCGCCGAGCACCAGGCCGTCGCCGCATTTCGACGTGCAGGGACCGCTGCCACTGCAGTCAGGCTCGACCTGACATTCGGAAGAGCACCCATCGAACGGCATGGTGTTGCCGTCGTCGCAACGCTCGGGAAAGACCACCACGCCGTCGCCGCAGCCGGGCGGGACGGTCCACGGCGCCGTTGTGCCGCCGGTCCCGCCAGTTTGGACGACGGTCGTGTTTCCCCCAGCCCCGCCGGTTCGGCTTGTAATGATGGTTCCGCCCGCGCCGCCCGTGCCCGGCTGGCCCGCGCTACCGCCGAGAGGCGCGTCCGACTGGCTGCCACCCTCCGACATTCCCGAGCGGTCGCTGCTGGCGTCCGCACCGCCGGACCCGAGGATCCCCCCACCTCCATGGGGCAACGTGGTCCCGCCGCCGCCTGGTCCGTTGCCCCCTGAACCGAGGGTTCCGCCGCCTTGCGATGTGATATCGCCGCCGGGGCCGCCTTGCGATGTCTTGCTCCCGCTACCGCATCCCGGGGCAGCCAGCGCCGCGCCACTCGCAAACAGCAATGCGCACAAGCCGGAGAAACGACCAAGTGAAGTCACGTCAGCCTCCTGGGAGCTCGAAAGCGAAGCTCGGAAAGTCTGCAATGATACCTGAAGACCAAGTCGGCGAAAATAAGGGTCGGCCCGCCTCCGCCGCAGACGCCACTAGAACCAACGCCCCAAGGCGATACGTCCCTGTGGCAGCGCGCCCGGCGGTGAGCTCTCGCCGAGATGGTGAATCTCGGGCAAGCCGCTGGCACCACACCGCGCACCACACCGCCAGGTGCCCGCCAGGCTCATCGCTTCTGAAGCGATGAGTCTTTTCTGGCTTTCTTGTTGACGCGCTCCAGGCATGGTTCTAGTTATCCCGTGACCCGCCGGACAGCCCGGCTGGCAAACCTAAACAGGAGAGGGACCCTTATGCAGAAACTTTGGATGGCCTTCGGACTTAGTATTGCGGTAGCCGCTTGTGGCAGCAGCGACAAGATCAACCGTGGCGGTGCAGGCGAGTCGTGCACCAGTCACAATGACTGCTCGGGCGCCCTGATCTGCCTCAACGGCCTGTGCGCGGTGTCGGCCGCGCCGGCTCCGGCAGCGGATGGCGGCGCTATCACCCCAGTGACCCCGACGGTGCTTAGTAAGTCCGGCGAATCGTGTACCAAGCGCTCGGATTGCGAGACCGGCCTTGGCTGCTTCTCCGGAATCTGCGCCCTCACGGCGCCACCCCCGGTCGATGCTGGCGTCATCATCGTCACCGACACCGTGTACGTCACAGTCGACGCTGGCGTGAACACGGCCCTCGGCGGCCGCGGCGAAACCTGCACCAAGACCCAGGACTGTGCCATCGGCCTCATTTGCCTCCCGCTCGGCGACGCCTCGGGTCTTGGCATCTGCGACGTGGCGAACTACGGCCTCATCCCCGGCACCAGCGACTGCGCGAACGAGTGTCTGGACAAGATCGACTGCTGTGAATTGCCGCTCGGCACCGGGACCTACAATTCTTGCGCTGACCTGCTCAAAGCCATGACCCCGTACACCGCACTCAACTGCAGCGACCAGGCGGCCATCTCGAGGGAGTGCTTCCTCTACAAGACCTACTGCGATTGCGCCACTTCGAATCCCTGGGTTTGCACGGCGGGCAAGTGC
>PMLH01000259.1 GCA_003159055.1 Myxococcales bacterium | reverse complement strand
GTTGGTGGTTCCGAGATCGATTCCAACGACCGACATGAGTAGATGTAAGATGCTGAGGGAGGGCGGAAACCGTCGGGGTTCATGATAGCAAATAGCGCGGCCGGATTGGTAACACCATGGTTGAGAAAAAGACGAAGCTCCGTCGGCGTCAGGGCGGCCGTCAGGCCCGGCTCCGGGACGGGCGGCCGGATCCGTCACCGGCTCCGGTCCCCGGCCACGGCCGCCGGTTCCGGACCCCGGTTCCGTCGCCGTCAGCCCGGCCGTTCTGTCCGCTGTGACCCGGCTGAGGCGGCCCTAGTGCTGCCCGTGCGGGTGCTCGGGGTCGTAGCGGCCGTTGCCGTTCACATCGAAGAAGATGGGGTTGCTGAGGGCAAGGGGGAAAACGCCGAAATTTCGGCTATCCCCGACCACGGGCGCCATGATCTTGTCGCCATCAACGCGAATCACCGCGTAGCCATCTGCCGGCAGGTCGATGGTGTGCGTGACGTGAAAGCGCTCGACCTTGGGGCTTTCCGGAATCGGCCAGCGTTTGGCTTCTTTGCCGGAAACGTAAAGGATCACCCGGCTGACGGAGATCCAGGGTGCGGCGTCGACCTCGATGTCGAGGGTCGCCGTTCCTCCGGGTGCTGGAACCAGATCGCCCATGTCGCCCTTGCCGGCGTGGAAGCGGATGAACGGACCGGTGGTGAAGAACGCGTGGTGCGCCTTCACCGCGCCGGCGACTTCGCCCGGGGTCACGTGGTCAGGCCGGTCGTCGGCGACGCGAATGTAGTTCCGAGGATAGCCGCCCATGTTGTAGGTCAGGTGGTGCGTGTCCGAGTTGCCGGTCGCGGTGACCAGGTGGCCGTGGTTGAGCAAGCCCAGCCAGTCGTCGATGGTGCGGTCCACGCTTCTGCGCTCTGGATCCTGGTAGCCATTGAGTACCTCGATGGCGTCGAAATCGAACGAGAATCCGGGCCGCCCTGCACGGTCGGAGTGTGGATCGAACTGGCCGAGGATGAAGTAGCCGACGCCTGGATCGATGCGTGGATGGTGCACGTCGATGATGGCCTCGGGCGCGTGCTCGTGCACGTTGGCGAAGATTTCCTTGGCGTTGTGGCCGTGGACCAGGATCGATCCCTGTCCGGCGCGCGCCAGATCCTGCGCCAGCGGGAAGGCGCCGTAGTGGCCCCAGCCATTCGTGGTCAGCTCGTCTCCCCTGGCGCTGGTGATGAAGGCGCCGAGGCCGAGCTGCTTGATCGATGGGGCGTAGTCGGTGACGCTGTTGTGGTCGGTCGATACGATCATGTCGATACCATCGGCGACAAATTCGAGGATTCGGTGGGTGAGGGGAACGATGGAGTCTGGCGAGGGCGCTGCGTGTACGTGAAAATCGGCGGAAAGCCAGCCGCGCGTGTCGACCACGTGCCTCAGCTGTGCCGTGATGGTCAGGTTGTCCTTTTCGACCTTGACCTTGCGATGCACGCTCACGTCCCATTCCGGGCCACGGCTGACGTAGATGTCGTAGGTGCCAGGCGGAACGCGGACATCTTCGCCGCCGACCGCGGAAAACACACGGTGGAATGCGGAAATTGCCATCTCGCCTTCGGGCCGACCGATGTCGTTGTGGGTGAAGGCTGGATTGGGCGTGCCGTCGACGCCGATGAAGGTCAGCTTGCAAGGGATCGGCCGCCCGGTGTCGGCGTCGCGCACGTCCCAAGTCACGAGCGCCCCGGCGTGTCGGTCGAGCTTCTCGACCGGCCTCGATTCCTGTCCGGCCGGCGACGGTGGGGGGTCTGCGGCGCCCGATTCTGGATGAGACCATCCCGGTAGCGCGAGCAGAACGCAGGCAAACGCTAGGGCGGCCACACACGTGTTGCGCACGGACAGAAATTGCATGGGCCGAGCTTAACCCATCGGCAGCCACTCACGAAGCTACGACCGATTTTGCGATGTCGCCGATTTCCTGGTCGGAAAGCCACTTCTTCTTGTCGCAGGCTTCGATGATCCGGTGGTATGCGCTTTCCAGCTGTGCGTTGGTGAGTACGAAACCCAAGTGACTGCAGCGGTCGGCGATGGCGTGGCGGCCGCTGTGCTTGCCGACCACCAGCCGGCTCGACGGAACCCCGACCGATTTCGGGTCCATGATCTCGTAGGTCGTGCGNNTCCTGATGGATGCCCGCCTCGTGCGCGAAAGCGTTGCGGCCGACGATGGCTTTGTTGGGCTGTACGCCCACGCCGATGATCTCGGTGAGAAGTTGGCTGGCCGGGAACAATTCCTCGGTCTTGATGCCGGTGGTGAACGGCAGGATGTCGCCGCGAACCTTGAGCGCCATGACGATCTCTTCCAGCGAACAGTTGCCGGCGCGCTCGCCGATGCCATTGATCGTGCATTCGACCTGGCGCACGCCCGCTTGAACGGCGGCGATGGAATTCGCCACGGACAATCCGAGATCGTTGTGGCAGTGCACGCTGACCTCGGCGGTGCCTTCCAGGGCGCGCACCACGGCCCCCACCAACTGACCGTACTCGGCGGGGATGGAGTAGCCAACGGTATCGGGCAAGTTCACGATGCGGGCGCCCGCAGCGACCACGGCCCGGGAAAATCGTACCAGCACCTCGGGCGAGGTGCGCGTGGCGTCCTCGGCAGAGAACTCGACCTCGCCGACGTATCTGCGCGCGAGCTCGACCGATTTGACGGCGATTTCGAGCGCCTCGGCCTCGGTCTTCCTCAGCTTGTGCGCAAGATGGATGGGGCTGGTGGCGATGAAGGTGTGGATGCGCGGACGCTTGGCCTTCTCCAACGCCCTGGCGGCGCGTTCGATGTCGCCGGTGTGGCAGCGCGCGAGTGCGGCGACGGTGACGTGGCTGAATTCTCGACCGACCGCATCCACCGCGTCGAAGTCGCCCTGCGAGGCCATCGGGAAGCCCGCCTCCATCACGTCGACATTCAGCTCGACCAGTTTACGCGCCAACCTCATCTTTTCCGGGACGTTCATGCTGCATCCGCACGACTGTTCGCCGTCGCGCAGGGTGGTGTCGAAGATGTGGACGCGGTTACTCATGAGCCAAGGACTCCTTTCCTGGCCGGGAAAATTAGCGCCTTGTGATGGATATTGCGAATTTATTGTTATTGCATAAAGTATTAGTAACGCTTATTTGATAAGCAGCGCTTATAGCCAGCGCAGGAGCCTTGCATGGACCTTTCTACCCTCGCGGTGTTTCGCACCGTCGCTGCTGAGCAGAGCTTTTCCCGGGCCGCGGTCAAGCTGGCGCGTACGCAGCCGGCGGTGTCGCTCGCCATCAAGCGGCTGGAACGCGACGTGGGCGAAACCCTGATCGATCGTACCGGCCGGCAGCCGCGCCTGACCGACGCAGGCAAGGTCGTGCTTGACCACGCCCGGCGCTTCGAAAACCTCAGCGGCGAGTTGCGCTTGGCTTTGGTCGAGCTACGCGACAATGCCACGGGCCGCCTGCTCATCGGGGCCAACGAATCGGCGACGCTCTATCTGCTTCCTCTCATCAGTCGCTATCGTCAGCGCTACCCGCGCGTGAAGGTGCAAGTTCGCCGTTGCCAATCAAGCAAGATCCCCACCGAAATCGTCGAGGGCGACCTCGAGCTCGGGGTGGTCAGCTACGAGCCGAGCGACAGCCGGCTCACCTCGCGCATCATCTACACGGACCACCTCGCGTGCGTGGTTTCGCCCCAGCACCGTCTGGCGCGCCGACGATCCGTGACCATCGCCGACCTGGGTATGGAAACCTTCATCGGTCACATCGTGGTTTCGCCGTACAAGGAAGTGGTGGTGCGCGAATTCGAGCGGCTCAAGGTGCCCCTCAATCGCGATCTGGAAATGCCGACGGTCGAGGCGATTCGCAAGATGGTGCAGCGGAACGAGGGCATTTCCTTCCTTCCTCGGATGTGTGTCGAGGATGAAATCGCGCAGGGCACGCTACGCGAAATTCAGGTCAAGGGACTGATGGCCGAGCGCAAGATTCGGCTGGTGCACCCGGCAGGGCGTACGCTGTCGCACGCCGCGCGGGCCTTTCTGGCGCTGCTGTAGCTGCTTGGCTACAGCATGAACGACAGACCCAGGCTGAAGGTCGGATAGCCGAGGCGGGCGGTGACGGTGATTCCGTTGGCGATCACGAAACGGCCGCCCGCATAGGCGGCTGGCGTGATGTTGAACGCGTGGTGGGTAAGGACGTAGATGTTGAGGCCCGGTTCGCCGAACACGGACCAACGCTGGGTCAGCCAGAAATTCCACTGCATCACCACCGGCACGTAGACATAGTTGTACGTGCCGCCGTAGGACGTGACGTCGGTGCAGACCTGCGTGCCGGCGGGGCCGTTCTCGAAGTGCACGCAATCGTCGCGATAGCCGTAGTTGTCCCGTCCACCGTAGTAGTGGCCGATGTCGAAGCCGGCGCCAATCGCGACCGAATCGTTGACGTTCCGGATAAAACCGTCGGGAAGTATCACCAAGCTGCCGCGGATGCCGAGGCCGACGCCCGATCCGACGCCGGGACCGGGAGGATCGGTGCCGACGACCATGTGTGGTTCGAGCTCGAATTCGTACGCAACGGGCGTTCGAGCGTCACGGATCACGCGTAGGTCGCGCGCGTGCGCAGCGGGAAGACCGAGAGACAAGGACAGCACGAGGGCACCGGAGAAGGTCAGGAATCGACGGAGGCTGAACCGGCCAGGCAGGGATGAATTCATCGGCGCGCTCCGTTTCCTAGCAAGAACCGCATGCCCAAAGGCTGTTCCCGCACGCGATGGGGGCACCGTCAGGACAGGTGATCGTGCAAGGGTTGGTGTCGTTGCAAGTGACGTGACACGATCCCATGCAATCGACGACACAGGTGTTGACGCTGCTGCAGACCACGGTGCTGCCCGCCCCCACGCGCACGCCGCACCGGTCGACGTTGTGGCAGTTGTAGTCGCAGTTGGCGCCACAGAATGCGCCACACGACGTCGTGTCGTGACATTCGATCGCGCAGTTGGCTCCGCATGACGCCGAACAGTCGACCACGCCGTAGCAGGTCAGCCCGCAGTTGTTGTCGCAGACGCCACCGCAATGGACCATGTCGTGGCAGAGGAGATCGCAACCATCACCGTCGGCGCAGCCTTGGTAGCAGTCCGTGCCTTCGCTGCACTCGCAGACGTGGCCACGCGGGCAGCTGCCATCGCTCGAGTGGCACGAGGCAGCCCCGAGCAGCGTGAGGGCGAGAAGTGGCAGAGCCACGTCGATGGGTATTCGATACATGACCGCCCATGGTAGCTCGGCTGCGACTCTGGAAACAACTCGTTTGCGCCGGTTCTTGCGAACGCGGCGCGCGCGATCAGGATTCTGCGTCCTCGTCGGCGATCTCTTCCCCGGACCGCTCGAGTGCGCGGTACAAGGTGCGTCTGTCGATGCCGAGTTTTTCTGCGGCTTTCTTCTTGTTGCCGCCACATTCGGTGAGCACCAGCGCGATGTAGCGCTTCTCCAGCTCGCCGAGGGTCGGGCGATCCTCGATGATGCTCGCCGGTGCCACCTCGGCGCCGCCGTAGACTTCGACCGGCAGATCGGACGGCAGCACGACGTTACCTTTGGCAACCGCCACCGCGCGTTCGATGGCGTTTTCGAGCTCGCGTACGTTGCCGGGCCAGCCGTAGTGGCAGAGGACGTCGAGGGCTTCCGGCGAGACGCTGGCCTCGGCGCGCCCCTCGCGGCGTGCGATCTTGTTGATGAAGTGGCGAACCAGGATGGGAATGTCGCCGGAACGGTCGCGCAAGGGCGGCATTCGCACGGTCACCACGTTGATGCGGAAGTAGAGATCCTCGCGGAAGCGACCGGACTTCACTTCGGCGTCGAGGTCGCGGTTGGTGGCGCACACCAGCCGTACGTCGACGCGGATGGCCTCGGTACCGCCCACTGGCCGCATCTCTCCGTCTTGCAGCACACGCAGAATCTGCGCCTGCATCTTTGGCCCCATATCGCCGATCTCGTCGAGGAACAGCGTCCCGCCGTTGGCGGTTTCGAAAAGGCCGCGCTTGGCAGCGACCGCGCCCGTGAAGGCGCCGCGCGCATGCCCGAACAGCTCGGATTCGAGGAGCGACTCCGACAGCGCCGTGCAGTTGACCGGAACGAAGGGCTTGGCGGCGCGGGGCGAACGGTTGTGAATGGCCCTTGCGACCAATTCCTTCCCGGTGCCCGATTCGCCGACCACCAGCACGGTCGCTGTCGACGGTGCCACGCGTGCGACGAGCTTGTAGACCTCGAGCATGCGTTGGCTCTTGCCCTCGATCTCGGCGACATGGTCCTTCGCGCCGCCGAGCCCGCCCGACGTCACCGCTTCCGCCGACAGTCGCCTGCGTTCCAGGGCGCGCGCGACGGTCAAGCGCAGCTCTTCGATGTTGAAGGGTTTGGAGACGTAATCGTACGCGCCGTGACCGATGGCTTCCATGGCACCCGTCACGTCGCCGAAGGCGGTAATCAGAATGACCGGCGTGGCTGGGGACTTTTCCGTGAAGGCGCGCAAAACGTCGAGGCCGCCCACGCGTTCCATCCGCACATCGGAAAGCACGAGGTCGTAGCGGCCATCTCCCGCGCGCTCGACCGCCGGTGCGCCATCCTCGACCGCTTCGACTTCGAAGCCGTCGGCGCGCAGAATCTCGCATAGCAGGTCGCGCGCAACCGCGTCGTCTTCAACCACCAACATGCGGGTCATGCGTTGCCTCCTGTAGCCATCCGTCGCGTGCTAGCCTCCAGCTTGGTCACACCTTCAACTTCGCCCAAGCCGTGCAGGGGCAGGTGCACGGTGAAGGTCGAGCCCTTGCCAGGCGTACTGTCGACGTCGATCGAGCCGCCGAGCGTCTTGGCCAGCTCACGGCATATGGCTAGGCCCAGGCCGGTGCCCTTGCCGCGCCCCTTGGTCGTGTAGAACGGCTCGAAAATGCTGCGCAGATCCTCCTCTGAGATGCCCGCGCCGGTGTCCCTGACCGCGACGTCCACGGTTCCGTCGGCGACGGTGGCCGAGACCATGACGTGGCCATCGGGGCCGATGGCATCGAAGGCGTTGGACAAGAGATTGATGACAATCTGGCGAAGCAATCCTGGGTCGGTGACGAAGTCCACGGGATCGGCCTCGATCGCGAGGTCCACACTTCGTTTCGCGCCTGGTTCAACCCCCCCCGTCACTTCGATAGCTTCCTGCAGAAGCTGTCGCAGCGACGTGCGCTTGCGCTCGGGCTCAAGGCCGCGAGTCGAATCGAGGTAGTCTCGCACGATGCGGCCGATGCGTGCGATTTCTCGCGACGCAACCTCCAGCCTCTCGCGCAAGGTCGGCTGAAGATCGCGCTGCAGGAGTGCGAGCTGAAGGTGCCCAGACACCGACGAAAGTGGCGTGCCGATTTCATGCGCGAGCTGGGCGGCCAGCTGCCCGAGGGTGGCCAGGCGGACCTTCGAGGCGTTTTCCCGCCGGAGGTCGTTGAGCAAGCGGTTGAGCTGGCCCAAGGCGACGTTCTTTCGCGACAGATCCTGCGTCGCGAGCTGGATCTCTTGGGCCAGACGCAGGTTGAACTCGCGGATCTCGCGATTGGCGTTCGAGAGTTGGTCGAGCATTTGGTTGAAGCCCAGGGAAAGTCTGCCGACCTCGTCGGGCGCTCCGACCGCGACCCGGCGATCGAGATTGCCGCCTTCTACGTCCCGCATGGCAGCCGCGAGCGACTCCAGACGGCGCAGCACGATGCTGTTGATCAGAAAGCCGATGAGAAGAACCAACGTAACAAGGTGCGCGACGCCCAGAATGAGCGACCAGCGCTCGGTCACCTTGATGATGGCCTCGACGGGGCCGAGGCCCCAGTGCATCAGCAGATTGCCTTGCCATGGACCCTTGAGGTCGACAAAGCGCTGGAGAATGTAGACGTCGCCTTCGGTGGCCTTGCGTGCGTACACGATGGGTTCGCGCGGCAGATACGGAAGACGTGTGATTTCGGGTGTCTCGCCTTGGGGCGCGACGATGCGTACCGAGGGCGAGCTGGGTGCATCGTGCTCGACGACGAGCTGCAAGCGCTGGATGCGCGGATGGCTCTTGATGTAGCCGTCCAGAGCGATGGCGTAGTCGCGCTCTTCGGCGTCCGGCTCGAAGCGCTCAAGGTCCTGCTTGATGTCCTCTGCGATCTCGTCGGCCGAGGCTTGCGCCTGTCGTGTGAGCTCACTGCGCATGGCGTAGATGCGCACCCATAGCGTAGCTCCGGCGGTCACGGCCGCCGTCGCTGCGACCAAGATCCAGACCTTCGCTCGAATCGTCACGGGGTCATCCTACTGTATGCGGTTTGGGAAGCCACGGAAGCAAACGGCGAGGTCCAGAAATGAAAAACCCCCGGAACAACAATCCCGGGGGTCCTTCGGAAGAGCCAGGAGCGACCAGGAAGCCTTGCCGTCCTCTGCACTTCGCGCGAAACGAATTACTTCGCCTCTTCGCCTTCCTTCTTCTCCGCACCCTTCTTCGCCTTCTTGCCCTTCTTCTTGGCCGGCTTCTCGGTGTCGCCAGCGGCGGCGCCTTCATCGGCAGCGGAAGCCAGCGTGGTGCTGGCGAACGGGATCGCGAAGGCGAGGGCGAGGAGGATAACGCGAGTCAGCTTCATTGGGGTCTCCTTGTTGTCCTAGGTTGGTGGACCTATTCGGCCCATCTCGGGCGAGCAGTCTTGCAGTGAGCATGCCATGGCACAATACGAGGACAAGACAAACGATTCTAATGAGTTACGGTCCACTAGCATCCGACGATGGCAAACAGCGTGTGGCGGTTTTGCAAATGCCACCGGACCCATGTGGCAAAAGACATCACTTCTTTCCCTCTTCCTGAGTCAAAATGGCGATGTTCTTGGCGCCAGCTTTCTTGGCGACCGCCATCAGGTCGACGGCTGCGCCCAAGAACACGCTCTTGTCTCCCCGCAGGAGCAGTGTCTCAGAATCGACCTCGGTCAAGGCCTTGTGAATCTCCTCCTCCAGATTCGCGGGATCGACCTTGCGGTTCATCAGGTAGAGCTCGTTATTCTTGGTGACCGTGAGAACCGGGTCGGTGCGGCGCTTGGTCACTGCGCCGGCGGCGTTCGACTTGGGCAGGGCGACTTTCACCCCGCTGCGCGAGGCGACCTCCGACTCGACAATGGCCGTCGAGGTGACCATGAAGATGATGAGCAACACCA
>PMLH01000627.1 GCA_003159055.1 Myxococcales bacterium | reverse complement strand
TTGAACGAAGCCGCTGCGCGGCGGGGATCGTGACCTGAAAGCAGGGTCGGTCGAGCCGCTTCCATCCTTCGTCCCATAAGCGGCAACCTCCTTGGTCAACGGTGTTGGAGCACCGTCAACCAAGGAGATTCCCATGGGTCAACTACGCGACAGAATGATGCACGATCTCAAGCTGGCTGGCTATGCGCCAAAGACCCAGCGTCTTTACATCAACTCGATCCGTGACTTTGCCGTTACTTTTCGACGCTCACCGACCGACTTGGGTGCCGACGAGGTCCGAGAATGGGTGGATCGGCTTACGACAAGGAGCAAGATCGGGCCACAGCGAGTGCGCCAGCACATGGCTGCACTCAAGTTTCTGTACACAAAGACTCTCTGGAAGCCGGAGGCTGTGTCGTTCCTGTCTTGGCCTTCCGACCCGCTAAAGCTGCCTACAGTGCTGGCTGTCGACGAGGTCGAGCGGTTGCTCGGTTGCCTTGAGTGTCCAAAGTTCCGCGTGCTTTTCATCACCGTGTACGCCACGGGCTTACGTCTTGGCGAGGCTTGTCGACTTGAAACACGTGATATCGACGCCGCGCGCGGCGTCATCCATGTGCGGCAAGCGAAGGGCAACAAGGACCGATTCGTTATGCTCAGTCCGCGTTTGCTCGCGATCCTGCGCGCGTACTGGGCGGCCGAGCGGCCGGCAGCGCCCTGGTTGTTCGCGTCCAGCAGCCCAGGATTTCACCTCAACCCCGACACGGCGCGAAGCGCTATGAAGCTTGCCGCATCCAAAGCTGGGCTCGCCAAGCGCGTCACTCCTCATGCGCTGCGCCACAGTTTTGCCACGCATCTTTTGGAGAGCGGAACAGACTTGCGGGTGATCCAGGTGTTGCTGGGGCACAGCACCATCAAGACCACGACGCGCTATGCGCGCGTCTCTACGGAGCTGATTTCCAAGACGATAAGTCCATTGGAGCGATTGAAGATGGAATAAGCGGCCAATGGCCTGCCCGGTCTCGACCGGGCGGCCACGCTTCGATATTGCCGACATTGTGCGGCAGCACCGCGCCGGACTCGAAGCCCAGGTGCACCTGACGGTCGCGCAACGAAGGGTGCTCTCGGCCATGGCGCTGTGCCGGACCGCCGCACTTGGTGGACATATCGACACGTGCCGCTCGTGTGGCTTTGAGCGCCCGGCGTACAACTCCTGCCGCAACCGGCACTGCCCCAAGTGTCAGGCCTTGCGGCAAGAGCACTGGATTGCCGCGCGCACTGAGCGTCTTGTGCCCGTGCGCCACTTTCACGTCGTCTTCACCCTACCCAGTCAGTTGCGCGCCCTGGGGCAGTGCTTCCCGCGTGAGCTTTTCGCAGCTCTATTTTCGGCCGCAAGCGAGACACTGCTCGAACTCGGCGACTCTCGCCTTCATGCAATGCTCGGCATCACAATGGTGCTGCACACCTGGACCCGCGACTTGCGTTTCCATCCCCACGTGCACGCGCTTGTGACCGCCGGCGGGCTTGCCGCTGATGGATCACGCTGGGTGCCGAGCGACAAAAAGTATCTATTCCCGGTCGAAGCGATGGGCGCACTACTGCGGGGCAAAATGATGGCTGCCCTGCATCGCATGCACGCCCGCGACCTGTTCGCGAAGTTCGATGACTTCGCTGACCCCGAAGCCTTCGGACACCTCATGCACAAGCTGGCGAAGACCAAGTGGGTCGTTTACGCCAAGAGGCCGTTTCAACGCGTCGAACACGTGCTCAAGTACCTCGGACGCTATACACACCGAGTCGGCATCTCAAACAGCCGCATCGTCGACATCACCGATACGCTCGTCACCTTCCGCACGAAGAACGGCAAGACCGTGAGCGCCACGCCAGTGGAGTTTCTCCGACGCTTCGTGCAGCACGTGCTTCCTGACGGCTTCCACAAGATCCGCCACTACGGCCTCTATGCTGCGGCGGCGCACCACGCACATCAGCGAGCAATCGATCGACTCACGCCGACTCCTACAGCCATAACCGGCCCGAACACCACCTCTTGCTGGCAGTCGGTCTTGCTCGAACTCACCGAGCGTGACGTCGAGCATTGTCCCCACTGCGGCGCAGTGATGCTCCATCGCCCAGTGGTCTCAACCCACCCGCGAGCGCCCCCTTTGCACTTGGAGATCGCCGCATGAACTTGTGCATCGCAACCTCGCTGACGATTTACCTCGCCCAGGCACCGATCCGCCCTTCGCCTGCGCTGTCCACCATCCTGTCGCAGTTGGCCGCCGCCATCCATCGCTCACCACCGCTCCGGAGCGCTATCGCTGACTCCCTCTGCCCGCCGATCATTGGACGAGATGCCCATCGGTCTGAGCTCCCCTCCCACGACAGCCCGAAATGGCCATAGCCTGACCTGACACCGCCGCGCGCCCCGCCGCTGCGGGCTTGTTCAACACCGCGTTTCCCGCCGGCCCCTCCTTTGGCATGCCAGATTCTCAACGCGTTGACTTGCCGGGTCGTCGGGGAAACGCTCATTGTTAACCACTCTTTGTTTCTCTCTCCCCGGAGGGACAAAGAGAGAGCGCGAAGCCCGTCCGGCGCCTGAGAAACGTCCAGCATGGACGCACCGGACCACTCTTTGTGGAGAGCGCCGACAAGCACCTCCGACGT
>PMLH01000168.1 GCA_003159055.1 Myxococcales bacterium | reverse complement strand
CCGGGCTGCTGTTCTGTGAAGATTGCGGGACCACTGTGACTTGGCCAGATGGGGTGATCCGGCAGATTCCATCGCCATCGGTGAACCAGACGTTGCCATCAGGGCCCTTCGTGATGCTCGATGGCCAGACGGACGAGTCGGACACGACGTACTCGGCAGTCACGCCCGTGGTCGTCATCGCGCCGACCTTGGCGCGATGGTTGTAGTCGTTGAACGTGTACCAGAACCTCCCATCGCCGCCAATGGTAAGGGCGTGAACACTACCCTGGCCGTTGATCTTGGGCACGGTAAACTCCGTGTAGGTCTCTTCGCCATCGATGCGGACCATGACGCCGTAGCCCCCATACCAGAGGTGGCCATCGGGCGCCGTGAGGATGCCCGCAGGCGAATCTGTTACCGTGTAGCGGGTGACCACCCCCGAGGGCGTCACCTTGCCGAGCACGCCGTACGGGCTGTTGGTAAACCACACGTTACCGTCGGGCCCGACGGTCATGAACATGATAATATACTCGCTGGTTGCGGGAAATTGGGCGATGTCGCCAGTGCTCGCAACATATCGCCCGACGTTGTAGCCAGCCGCGTTGTCACCACTCGCAAACCAGATATTTTTGTCCGATCCGGTGACCAGAGCAAGGCAACCACCCGGAAATGGAAATTCTTTGATCTCGCCAGAAGGGGTGATGCGACCGATGTTCTCGGCGCCGCACTCGCAGAACCATAGATTGCCATCGAAGCCCAAGGTGAGGCCGCAGGGCTTACTGTCCTTGGTGGGGATGGTGAACTCGTCGATGGGGTGCCACTCGGCGTCGACGCCGCCCACGTCGACGGGGGCAGCGTCACTGGCGTCCGGCAATCCAACGTCGAGCAGGCCCGTGTCGAGGTTGAGTTGGGGCGCATCCCCAAGGCCGTCGATGCTGGTCACGACGTCGTCGGACTTGTCCGCCGCGGTGTCCATGGCGAGAAAGACGTCGACCGGCGGCAAGGCCTCACCCTTTGCGGCGTCGAGGACGGCGACTTGGTCGACGGCGACCACCTGGTCGATGCTCGCCACGTCGTCGGAAGGTGGCATGCCGCCTTCTGCAGCCGGCCCATCCACCGCTGCTGGCAGCTTCACGCAAAGGCCAGCGCTGCACACAAGACCGTCAGGACAGGCAGGCTTGGCGTTGAGGTCGCACTTGATGTTGCTGAAATCCAGGTCCTTGTAGCAGCCTGTCGAGCCCAACCAGAGCCCAGCAACGATCGCCATACGGCATTGCATTGAAAGACGCATCGTCATTAGAACGCTCCCGTCAGCATGGCGCCGGCGCCGCCCCGTAGCGCAATCGGTGTCACGTCCACGTGCTCGGCTCGCAGCCCCAAATAGTAGAGGAGCAATCCGCCCGCCACGCATGCCGCGCCGGCACCATACGCAACCTGACTGTCGGTCTTGTAGTCTTTGCTGGACGAATAGGCACTGCCGTCATAGCGGTTCTGCACGTCACTGACCATGTCGTTGGCTTTGACATTGAGCAGGACACCTGTGACGAGCGCGGCCACGCCAACTGCCGCAGTAACGACGCCCGCCACGCGCAAACCGCCTCCCGAGGACGTGGAACCGGTTGGAGCTGGCTGCGCAACCACCTGGAGCGGCTGCGCAGGCTGGGGCGCAGGTGCGATCACGGGCGGCGGAGCAGGCGGAGGCGGCGGCGGTGCGGCAGGTTGAGAAGGATCCGCAACCTTGCGGCCGAGAAGCGCCTCGCAGTCGGCGATGTGCTTCCTGGCACTCTCGGCATCCGCCTTGTCTGTGTCTCTCGAGCCGTTGGTCTTGCGCAGGAACTCTCGGAAACGTCCGACGGCTTCCTCGTAGCGATTGTTTTGTTCGTAGCAGCGACCCTGGTTGTAAAGGTAGATCGGGTCGTCGGTGCTGATGAAGAGGTCGGTCAGGATCTGCACGCCCTTGGCCGGGTCGCCGTTCAGACAAGCGCGCTTTGCCGCGCGCTCTTTGGTGTCGCGGCTCGCTGCCTGGGCGGGCAGCACCGCGACGGTGAGCCCGAGCAGTGAAATCCAGAATCCAAGCTTGACCATGTCCAGTTACCTTCCTTGCGTGCTCTGCGACGGAGCTTATGGCGCGCCATACTCCTGCATGCCGCCCATCGATGCAAGGCCCTTGGCATGAGGCGTCCGAGCTCAGTTGTCGAGCGCGCCTGCGCAGACCCAAGCGATGAGGGCGGAGATGTCGCTTGCTGCCAGTGAGCCTTCACCCAGTGGCATCTGCGGAACGCACGCGCCAACGCCGCGCACCGCCTGGATCAAGTGGCTGTTCGATGGTTGTCCCGGCTCGACCAACCAGCGGTGGTCACAACAGGATTCGGACTGCGCCCCCACCAGAGTCGCGTACTGCCACGGGGCGTGGCAGACCTCGCCTGAACAAACCCCGAGAATCGGCGAAACATTCTTGCCAAACGAGACCGAAGGCAAGTCCGCCACACACAAAGGATCGCTACCGCCCGCACCGCCGCTAGACGCCGGGCTGCCGTCGTGGCACGAGACGGCGACGTCGGGCAAAACAAAACCGCCGGCGCCCGCGATACCGCCGGCGTCCGCCGATGGGCCGCCCGAGCCAGAGCGGCTGCAAGCCGCACAGCAAAAGACGGCGGCAACCAACACTCCGTCGATCCACCTTGGCGTCGCTGTCACCCTGCAAAAATTACCGCGGAAAGATGCGGTGGCAACCCAAACCTTGCCTTCGGACCGAAGGTCATCGCACTGGGGCTCGGGGTGCCTCGTCGCGATCGCAATTTTCGCAGCTTTCCTGGGACTGCGCTATGTTGGATACCTGCGGCAGGGCCATCATGGTGATTCAGGTCATTTTCAAAGATCCTCGCTCGGGCACCGAGCAGAAGTATGAGTTCGACCAATCCCCGATCCGAATCGGAAGGAACCCTCTCAATAACGTCGTGCTGGAGGGCAACTTCGTGTCGGGTTGGCATGGGATCATCCGTTTCGACGACACGGGCACGTACTATTTCGACCTCGGCTCGACCAACGGAACGTGTCTTGACGGCAACCGTCTGCAGAAGAACACACCGATTCCGATCACTCAGCCCACGCGCCTGACCATCTGGATGTTCGAGCTCACCATCATCCCAGGTCTTGCCGGCGGGGTCAGTGCGGGCCGGAAGGCGCCGCCACGGCCGTTTCCGGTGGATACCTTGGTCGGTACCGGCCGAACCACGGAAGTCATCAGCACGCCGGGGGCACCGCAAAACGTCTCGCACTCGCAGATCTCGCCATCGTCGCAGCCCCTATCTTCATCGCAGTTCGGCTCCTCATCATCACACATCGCCCCCTCGCGCATCGTCTCGGCCGGATCGCGAGCACCAACTGCATCGCCATCCACCGGTGTGCCACGCCAACCCTCGCAGGTGGTTCCGGCCAAACAAGCAGCCGATCAATCATCCGAACGGCTGGTGCGCTGCTTGCGAATTATCGGGGCCTTCACCGATGCGTTCATGGGGCTCAAAAAGGGCTACGAACAATTTGGGTCGGAAGTCGGCGTGCGGCCGCTCAGAGGCACCACACGACTGCACCGCGCCCGCACGAGCCAGGAGATCACCCAGTACCTCCTCGACCCGGCGACCGATCCAGAGGCGTGCGCTCGTGACCTCAATGCGGTGTTCGCCGACATGGGCATCCACGACCTCGCCCTCATCGAGGGGATCTCCCAAAGCGTGCGCAGCCTGCTCGCCAAGCTCGATCCGAACAGCCTCGATTTGAAGGCGGGCAGCGGTCTGTGGTCCGGCGGCAAGGCCAAGGCCAAGTGGTCGAGCTACGTCGATACGTTCAACAACCTCCTCGGCGAGGACGCCGCCCTTCACACCGAGATCTTCGGCGAGGAGTTCGCCAGCGGGTATGCAAGCGTGGCCCGCGGAGACAGCGGCTCAGACGACGACGTAGACTAGTGCCGCTTCCGTGGCCGCCCGGCCCCAGCATTGCTGGCAAGCGAAATCACTTGACTTATTTTCCGAGTCGACAGTTAATGTCACACTGTTTCACTCGGTGGCGAACATGCCTCTCAAGAACCTAGACTCGCTACTTCAACCGATATCGGCGGATGGTCCGTGTGGTGCGGATCTGGAATACGATCCTGCCTATCTTGAGCTCGATCGTCTGTCGGAAAGCAAACCCGAACAGCAAATGGGCAGCACCATCGTGCCGGCCCAGGATCCCGACTGGAAGGAAGTCGCCGATCGGGCGCTAGCGTTGTTCAGCAAGAGCAAGGATTTGCGAATCGCCGTCAAAATGACGCGCGCCTTGCTTCAGACCGAAGGACTGGCGGGTTTTGCCGAGGGGCTCACCCTGATGCGCGGAATGGTGGAGACCTTCTGGGACGGCTTCTATCCGAAGCTCGACCCCGACGATGGCAACGACCCCACGTTCCGCGTAAACATCCTGATGGGCCTTTGCGACGGGCCCGCTTTCATTGATCCGATCCGACTGATCCCATTGGTGAGCGCTCGTTCGTTCGGACGCTTCAGTGTGCGCGACATGGCGATGGCCTCGGGCGAGATTCCCCCGGCAGCCGGGAAGGAGCCACCCAAGTCGTCTGCCATTGATGGTGCATTCAACGAATGTCCAATCCCCGAGCTGCAGGCGACCGCGGATGCCCTGCATTCCGCGCTGGCAAGCCTCGCGGGGATGGAAGCCTTCGTGGGCGGGAAGGTCGGAGCGTCGAACGGTACCAACTTTTCCAAATTGACCGATCTCTTGCGCTCGGCCGAGAAGATCATAGTGGCACGGTTGCTCCGCCGAGGTGTCGGGGTCGAGGGCGCCGCTGGCGAGGTGGGCGCGGACGGTGTGGTTGCCGGACCAGGGGGCGCGGTCGGGGCTGGCCCATCAATGACGGGCGAAATCAACTCGCGCGATGACGTGCTCCGCGTGCTTGACAAGATCTGCAGCTACTATGAGCGGGTTGAGCCGTCGAGCCCCATCCCGATTCTGCTCAGGCGAAGTAAGCGGTTGGTATCAGCGAGTTTTTTGGATATCGTTCGAGACATCGCGCCGGATGGGCTCTCGCAGATCGAGAACCTGCGCGGGAAGGATCCATCGGAAAGCAGCTAGGCTACTAAACATCAGAGGTAGGTGGACATCATGGCAACCAGTTCGCAAAAATTCATCCAAAGGAACCGAGCACCCCGCGTGCAGATCGAATACGACGTCGAGCTCTACGGCGCGGAGAAGAAGGTCCAACTGCCCTTCGTCATGGGCGTCATGTCAGATCTGTCGGGCAAACCAGCCGAGCCACTGGCGCCGGTGGCCGACCGCAAGTTCATGGATATTTCCGTCGACAACTTCGACGAAAGACTCAAGGGCATGAAGCCGCGGGTGGCGTTCCAGGTCCCGAACACGCTGACTGGCGAGGGCAATGTCAGCGTCGACTTGACCTTCGAGAGTCTCGACGAATTCTCGCCAGCCGCCATCGCGCGCAAGGTGGGAGCGCTCAATCAGCTGCTCCAAGCCCGCAACCAGCTCTCCAACCTGATCACGTACATGGACGGCCGCACCGGCGCGGAAGACCTGGTTGCCAACATGCTGAAAGATCCGGCACTGCTGCAGGCTCTCGCCTCGGCACCGAAACCAGAATCCGGGGGCGAGGGCTCCGGCAACAAGTAGCAGTGAGGGACCACCATGGCTGAAACACAGAAAGAACAACAAGCTGCCACCGGTACGGTTGAAGTCAGCGAGTTCGCCTCGCTGCTCAACAAGGAATTCAAGCCCCAGACCGACGGAGCGAAGACGGAAATTGAAGCTGCGGTCAATACCCTGGCCCAGCAAGCGTTGGCTTCGAGCAGGCTCATCTCGAACGACGTCGTTCAGACCATCACCGCGATGATCGCCGAGATCGACAAGAAGATGAGCGATCAGATCAACGCGATCATGCACCACCCCGACTTCCAGCAGCTCGAAGGCGCGTGGCGCGGTCTGCATTACCTGATTACCAACAGCGAAACTGACGACCAGCTGAAGATCCGGGTGATGAACGTCTCCAAGAAGGATCTGCACAAGACCCTCAAGCGCTACAAGGGCGCGGCGTGGGACCAGAGCCCCATCTTCAAGAAGCTGTACGAAGAAGAGTACGGCACCCTGGGCGGCGAGCCCTTCGGCTGCCTGGTCGGCGACTACTACTTCGACCAGAGTCCGATGGACGTCGAGCTTTTGGGCGAGATGTCCAAGGTCGCCGCGGCCGCACACGCGCCCTTCCTCGCCGCGGCCGCGCCCACGCTGTTTCAGATGGAATCCTGGCAGGAGCTTGCGAATCCTCGCGACTTGACCAAGATCTTCTCGGTG
>PMLH01000093.1 GCA_003159055.1 Myxococcales bacterium | reverse complement strand
CATCGAAGACATCACCGAACGCAAAGAGACCGACGAGCTTCTGCGCCAGAGCCTGGCCGACGTGCTTGAGACCAATCAGCGTCTCAACTTCCAAGTCACACGCATGCCACTCGGCTACATCGCTTGGGACAAGGACTTCCTGGTCACGGAATGGAACCCCTCCGCCGAACACATCTTTGGATGGTCCGCCGCGGAGGCGATGGGCAGGCACGCCTATGACCTGCTGGTTCCCCCCGAAGGTCGGCCGCAAATGGAGACGATCTGGGCATCCATCATCGAGGGCGGCGATTTCGAGAGTCAGTACACGAGCGAAAACTTCACGCGCGACGGCAGGCGCATCATCTGCGAGTGGTTCAACGCCCCGTCGATCGATGCGCAAGGACAGATCGTCGGGTGCCTCTCCATGGTGCACGACATCACCGAACGACTGCGGGTCGAGGAAAAGTTGCTGCATTCGCAGCGGATGGAAAGTCTCGGAAGCTTTGCGGGCGGCGTAGCCCACGATATGAACAACGTCGTCCGAACCATTCTGAGGGTGGCGAAGTCGATGCAGGACCGGATCCCCCACGATGAAAGCCTGCGCCAGGGCCTGGATAGTATCGTGCAGGCCTGCACGAGAGGACGAACCCTCCTGCGCGGATTGCTGGACTTTGCCCGCCAGGATCTGCACGAAGCGAAGGTCGTCGACCTCAACGACATCTTGCAGGAGCAAATCCAACTGCTCGACCGGTTGCTGCCGGCTTCGGTCAAGGTCGAACGCGAGCTAACCCCGAAGCTCCCGGCGATTGCCGGGGATGCTCTCGCACTCGGCGGCGCCTTCATGCATCTGCTCAGCAATGCTATCGATGCCATGCCAACCGGAGGTGTCTTGACGGTGCGGACCCGACTGCAGGGCGACGGCAGCGTCGAGATCGACATCGAGGACACAGGCTGTGGCATGTCGAAGCAGGTCCTAAGCCGCGCGTTCGACCCATTCTTCACCACCAAACCGCACGGCAAGGGCGCGGGCTTGGGTTTGCCGGCAGTGTATGGCGCAGTCAAGGCCCACCACGGCCACCTGGAGCTTCAGAGCGAGCCGGGCCGGGGCACGCAAGTGCGTATCAGTCTCCCAGTGTCGCCAGCGTCGTCGTCGACCTCGTCTGCCAGTCTGGCGCGGATTCGGAAGCAGCCGGATGCTTCGCAGGGTTTACGCATTCTCCTCGTCGATGACGATGACCTGGTCCAGACGGCGGTTTCCGCGCAACTGCGTCGACTGGGACACTCGGTCGTGATGGCAGAGAACGGACGCGAGGCACTCGACAAGGTCGAAGCAGGTCTCAAGGTCGACTTGGTATTGCTGGATATCGACATGCCGGTGCTCGACGGCAGCCAGGCGCTTCCGCTGTTGCGCACCCTGCAACCCGACCTGCCGGTGATCATCGAAACCGGAAACCTTGGCGAAAAGGCCGAGCAGCTCGTGCGCACCTACCAGGATGTCGCTGTGCTGGTGCGCCCCTTCAGTCTGGCCGAATTGAAAGCCGCGCTGGATCCGTGGATCGAGCGGCTGGCTACCGTCCGTGGGCCACGGTAGTCCGCGGTGCCTGTTGCGTGACAACGCAAAGTCCTGCATGCTCATTTTGTGAGCACCTCCCATTCCCGGCTTGCCGACAAGGTGACCCAGGCATTGCATGACCGAAGCGAGATCCTGGAGGCCTATCTCTTCGGCTCGCAAGCGCAGGGAAACACCCACGCCCACAGTGACGTCGACGTCGCTGTCTATGTCGATCCGGCGACTGACCTAGACCGTGGATTTGGCATCGACGCTGAGGTTGCAACCGACCTCATGCACGCGCTCGGTCGCAACGACATCGACGTCGTTCTGCTCAACCGGGCCGACCCGCTCCTCTACCATCGCGTGCTCCGCGATGGCGTCCGTCTATTCATGCGCGAATCGCACGGCACGGCCGTGCGCGAAACCTACGCGCTTTCGCGCTATTTCGATTTTCTGCCCCAGCTAGACAAGATCCACGCGGCTGCCGAGCACCGCGCAGCCCGTGGCGAGTTCGGCCGATGACGCCGGTTGAGAGATGCTTCCCAAGCCTGTGGGACATGTCTACGCGGCGACAGTGACCTCTCCGATGGTAACCTCCTCGGGGGAGATTAGGCCGTTGTTTGCGAGATGGCTTCGTACGGCCAGAGGCGACACGCCAGAGCGTTCGGCGGCATCTTCGATTGCTTCGTTCGAAAAATTGCCTCCTAGCTCGGCTTGAAGCCATGCAATTGGGCACATAAATTCGGCAGCAAAAGCGCGCTGAATCTTCTGTCGTGCCGTCTTTGCATCGGTAGCGGGCAACCACCGATCCGCCGAGGGGGCAATCAGGTGATCCGCAAGGAAGCGTGCAGCCTCGAAGCGCCGGCCAGGTCGATTTCGCTTGCGAAACAGAAGTGTGACTTCTTCAGCGCTGCGGCGACGAATCGCAAGGCTCACGAAAGCGTTCTGCGCAGGTGCGGTGCCTTCGACCAAGGCTTTGGACTCCATTCCAAGCAGTTCGGACAGATTTTTGTCATCAAGAGGCTCAGGCCTGAGGTTCCAGACCTCTCGCGCGGCCTCGGCCAACTCCCAGCCCCGTCTCCATGGCGCCGGCTTCTGAGGTGCATTGGTGCACCTCAAAACATCCAGGGCTCGCAACGCCGCCGTCGGCGCGATGTGACCTTCCACTCCGTGCGTCTTCGAGAAGTCCCGAACAAGGTTGAGCGAAGACGCCGCATCCTCGCCAGCACAGGCAGAGGCAAGCTGCAGCATGGCGCCCTCGCCTATTTCCGCACCTAGCTGCTCAAGATCCCTGGCTACCCCTTCGGGCCCCTCACCAGGTTCGTATCCCAGGATCGCCTCCAGTCGCCGATACTTTGCCAACCCTGGGGCTTTCCGCTCTTCCTGCACCTCGGTCCAGAGGGAGTGAAGAGCCGTATCGCGAATTCCGTCCCTGTTGAGGCGCTCGATGGGCAGGTTTATGAACTCCTCCATGGCGCGCTCGAACTCTCCTACCGGAACCAGTTTGCGAAAAGTCGAGAGATACCGGACAGGCTCGGTCGAAGCAGCGCCGGAAGCTCTGCAGACTACTTCAACGTTCTCACCATCGGGTTCGAATGCAAGAGATGGCCACAGGAATCCCCCACCCGCCGCCGTGGCTTCATGTGCCATGCGCCATGACAGGCTTCTTCGAGTGGACTCGGGTGCTGGTTCCGATAGCAGGCGCCACCACGAACCAGCAAACCATAGCGCGAGCGGATAAGCGGACAACCGAACCCATGGGTGAACCGAACCTGACCAATCGTCTTCAGCCCGCGTTGCAATCCCATCTCCAATCACGATCGAAAGCAACGCCGAGGTGCTGCGCACCTCCGGCGGCCCGTGGTCGGCCGAGAGCCACTCTGGCTTGATGGTCAGAGGTCCGCTCAAATCGCCCATCGCTTCAACACCTCTTGGCGGAAAGCGTCTTCCAACGGCATTGGATAGCCGTGATAGCTACCTATCTCGGCGTTCTCCAGCTCGGCTTCGAGCGGGATGCCTCCTTCGGTGACTGCCCATACGTTCTGAGGCCAGCCTTGCCTTTCTTGGCGGCTGACCAACCCACGGAGGATGCCCTCCCGTAGAAGTCTTTCCGCATGGCTTCGCTGAAACACGCCAGCATGGTCGCAGAGCGTTTTTCCCGGTCTTGGCTGGCTTGCCGGGCCCAAGCCAAAGTCGCCCGGTCTGCGTTTATGTTCGGGATTGCCTCCGTACCGTGCCCGGCTCGACAAGTCCAGAAGTCTAGCCTGCGAAGCTTGGACGTCACCGACGTCCAGCATTCGACGCTTCGGGTTAAATGACCTCCGTGGTGGCATTGCCAATGGAATATAGCCCCTCTCGGCGAAAGATGTCATCGAACGCTTGCCGCGTCGACGACCATGGGCAGCATCGGTGGCCAGATTGCTCGCAC
>PMLH01000170.1 GCA_003159055.1 Myxococcales bacterium | reverse complement strand
CGGCTTCTACATCACGCCGATGTACCTACGCTTCCTCGGGACGGAGCGCACCGCGAATGCGATGAAGCGGGGCAACCTCGACACGGTCGTGATCGACATGAAGGACGACCTGGGGCACATCGTCTATCCCAGCAAGGTCCCGCTCGCGCAGTCGCAGGTTCAGGTCCTGATTGGCGACCCAACCACGATGGTGAAGGCCTTCCACCAGCAGGGTATGTACGTCATTGCGCGTATCGTCTCATTCAAGGACAGCCGGCTGCCTTACGTCCGGCCGGATCTTGCGGTGCGCATCGGGCCGCGCGCCGAGCGCCTGTATTCCGTCGGAGAAAACTGGCTGGACCACTATTCTCCCGAGGTCCAAGACTACCTTGTCGACATCGCGCTTGAGCTCGAGTCCTTCGGGTTCGACGAAATCCAATTTGACTACATCCGCTTTCCGCGCGGCTACCCGTCGTCGTATGGCGTCTGGCTGCACAGCGGCAACAAGCCCGCAAGCCACGCGGACGTCATTGCGGGCTTTCTGGAGAAGGCCGACCGCGCCTTGAGCATTCCCATCTCGGCGGATGTTTTCGGCTTGACCACCTTCGTTGACGGCGACCCACGCGGACTTGGCCAACACATCGAGCGGATGTCCAAGTACATTGAGGCCATCTCGCCCATGATGTACGCCAACGGGATGGATACCTATTTCAAGAATAGTCACATCACGTCCCACGTCATCGAGCTTATTCAGTGCGGCTTGCAGCGGGCGCGACACAAGGCCAAGGACATCGTGCTGCGGCCGTACCTGCAGGGCTATTCCAACGGGGTCGAGCACATGTGGGGCTCGGACTTCATGCTGGAACAGATCCTCGCGACCGAACGCGCCGGCAGCGACGGCTTCCTCTTCTGGAACCCGACCATGCGCAACGAACCCGTCATGACGGCGATGCGCGACCTTGGGAAGGACAAGCCAGCCAAGGGAATGCCCCTGCTGCAACATCGCTATGCGCAGATCAAGGCGCCGTGGTGTCCAGCCACCGGAAACGTCTTCGCCACCCCAGCCGATCGCGAAAAGAACGCCAAACGCGTTCGCACCGCGGTGCAGGGGCCGCACAAGGGCACGGCCGCGCAGTGCACGGGTTCATGCGGCGGCTCGCCGTAGCGCAACCGCCGGCCCGGACCCAGCCACGACGTCTTGCGACTGCTGCGGATCTCGAGCTTCGCATGGGATTTGCAATCACTGAGCGCAGATCCGATACTGGGGTTGGGGGAGCCATGGTGGCTGAGAGGCGCCGTCTTTGGGCGCGACCCCTTGAACCTGATCCGGGCAATGCCGGCGTAGGGAGGACAATCGGTTGAAGAGCGAACCATCGAATCCTGGACTTCCGCCCATGAGCAGCGATTTTCCAGGGTCGCGCAAGGTGTACATCGAGGCTGAGGGCATTCGGGTGCCCATGCGGGAGATCTGCCTCGGCGCTAGCGAGCCGCCGCTCTTGGTCTACGACACCACCGGGCCGCAGGGCGTCGACGTTCGGGACGGCCTGCCGAAGCTTCGCGCACCGTGGGTGGAGCGGCGCTCAGCGCGTGGCGACAAGAACTTCTCCCAACTCCACTGCGCTCGAAAGGGCGAGATCACCGAGGAAATGCGCTTTGTGGCCGTGCGCGAAGGTGTCTCTGCCGAGCTCGTGCGGGACGAGGTCGCAGCCGGCCGCGCCATCATTCCGGCCAATATCCGGCACCTCGAGATGGAACCGATGATCATCGGACGCAGTTTCCTCGTGAAGGTGAATGCGAACATCGGCAATTCCGCGCTGTCGTCGTCGATCGCCGCGGAAGTCGAGAAGCTTCAGTGGGCCACACGTTGGGGCTCCGATACGGTGATGGATCTGTCGACCGGCGCCAACATTCGTGAGACGCGGGAAGGCATCTTACGCAATTCGGCGGTTCCGATCGGCACGGTTCCCATCTACGAGTGTCTGGAGAAGGTCGGCGGTCGCATCGAAGACCTGACCATCGACGCGTTCGTCCAGACCATCATCGAGCAGGCTGAGCAGGGCGTGGACTACTTCACGATTCACGCCGGGCTTCGTCGCGCCCACGTTCCTCTGACCGCGACTCGGACGGCTGGGATCGTGTCGCGCGGCGGTTCCATCATGGCGAAGTGGTGCCTCACGCACGAGCAGGAGAATTTCCTGTTCACGCACTTCGAAGCGCTTTGCGAGGTGGCGAAGAGGTACGACGTGGCGTTTTCGCTGGGGGATGGTTTGCGTCCGGGTGCGCTGGCCGACGCGAACGATGCCGCGCAGTTCGCCGAGCTCGAAACCCTGGGCACCCTGACCGAGATCGCCTGGAAGCACGACGTGCAGGTGATGATCGAAGGGCCGGGGCACGTGCCGCTGGACCGGATCAAGGAGAACGTGGACCGCCAGATCGCCGCGTGCCACGGCGCCCCGTTTTACACGCTGGGCCCGGTGGTGACCGACATCGCGCCTGGCTACNNGGCTACGACCACATCACCTCGGCCATTGGCGCGACCATCATCGGGTGGTACGGGACCGCGATGCTTTGCTACGTCACGCCGAAAGAGCACCTTGGGCTTCCCAACCGCGACGACGTGAAGGACGGGGTGATCGCGTACAAGATCGCTGCGCACGCAGCTGACGTCGCCAAGGGGCACCCCGGGGCGCGCCGACGCGACGATGCCATGGCACGTGCACGCTTCGCCTTTCGCTGGCAGGACCAATTCAACCTCTCGCTCGATCCACCGACGGCACGTCGCTATCACGACGAGTCGTTGCCGAAGGATGTCGCGCGGGAATCGCATTTCTGTTCGATGTGCGGCCCGGACTTTTGCGCAATGAGGATTACCCAGGACTTGCGCGACTGCGCGGCCAAGCAGGCCGCGGCCGATGGCGGTTCGCGAGCAGCACAAGCACGGCCGATGGACGATGCCGTCGGCGCTAGACCGGAGGTGGCGAAATGACAGCAAACGGATCGCTACGGACTGGACTTGCGTGGTTTGGCCTTTGCGCAGCCATCGTGGCTGCTCGGCCGCTCTACGCCGACAACGCGGCTTTGGGCCGCAAGCATGCGGCGAAGGCGAGCCAGCTGGCGTCCAAGAACAAGTGCAAGGGCGCTGTGGTTGAATTCAGCAAGGCATACAAGGTGCTGAAGGATGCGACACTGCTCTTCAACCGAGCCGAGTGCTACCGACAGATGGGCAAGAATGATGAAGCGCTCAGGGACTATGAGCAGTTCTTGACCGACATGCCGACAGCGCCCAACCGCAAGAACGTCGAGGAGCGCATCGCTGCTCTGAGGGCGACTGCAAAGCGCGAAGTTGTGGCAGCGCCGGCCGCGGCGCCGTCGCTGTCCGCTCCGGCGGCGCCCCCAGTGGCCCCAGAAGAAAAGGAACCTGTCCACCGCGCCGAGAAGTGGGCCGACTGAGTTACCGGAACCGGAGTCCGGCCGCCGGTTCCGGATCCGGCTACGGATCCGGAACCGGAACCGGATCCGACCCCGGTTCAATAGTCAGTCCGCGTGAAAGGCGCTCGGGCAGTGTGGGGTCACGGGACAGGTGTCGCACGACGGTTTGCGTGCGGAGCAGATGCGCCTGCCATGCCAGATGATCTGATGTGAGAAGAGAATCCACCTGTCGCGTGGCACGATCTGCATGAGATCAGCTTCGATCTTTTCCGGCGTCGTTTCGGGCGTCAGGGCCAGTCGCCGCGACAGGCGGATGACGTGGGTGTCGACCACCACCCCGTCGGCGATGCCGTAGGCCGTACCGAGGACCACGTTGGCAGTCTTGCGGGCCACGCCCGGCAGCTGCAGAAGCTCGTTCATGGTGCGCGGAACCTGGCCACCCCAATGTTCGACCAGGGCCCGGGAAGTGCCGAGCAGGTTCTTGGCCTTGTTGCGGAAAAATCCGGTCGAACGAATCAGGTTCTCCAGTTCCTCCGGTACTGCCTGTCCCATCGCGGCCGGGGTGGGGAAGCGCGCGAAGAGTGCCGGCGTGACCATGTTGACCCGTTCGTCGGTGCACTGGGCAGAGAGGATGGTGGCGCACAACAGTTGGAACGGGTTTTCCCGATGCAGCTCGCACTCCGCCGCAGGGTAGGCCTGGTCGAGGATGCGCAGGATGGCCTGTACACGATCCGGCTTCGGAGGCCAAGCCACAAGTGGGGCCGTCTTCTTGGCATTGCCGGTCTTGCGGTCGGGACGGGCGCGGTTGGGCCTGGCGATTCGCGCTGGCATCGGCACGATCTAGCATGTGCGCTTCGTCATCTGCACTTCTGGATTTGCAGCGGGGAGGCGCATCGGCTGTAATTGGGCCGCATGGACGAAACCGCGCAAGAGCTCGAGGAGATTCGCCGCGAGGCGGAGGCCATCGATCCGCACAGATACCGCAGGCGCTACCGTCGATTGATGGTGCTGGTCGCCGCGGCCTTCTGCACGGCTGTGGTTTGGGTCGCAATTCGCATGGCTGTCGCCAGCCGAAACCCTTGCGAACGGATCCGCGACCACCTCTGTCGCAAAGCTCCGCTGGACGTTGCCAAGTGCAACACCTACCAGGTCATCTTCAAGGAATCGGTGGAGGATTCGGATGCCAGAATGCGCGGGGTCATCCGCGATCAATGCCTGACCAAGATCAGCCGCCTGCAAGAAGAAGACGGCATCACGGTCGACTAGCCGGCGGCCCCGGGGAGGGTCCCTGGGACGGTTTCCAAACCTTCCCACGCGGGTTGGCAGAGGTTTGTGTCGGCCGGCCGAAACTTTGCGGGCTGGCCGGCATCCGAATTCACGGTTAGACTCTCGCTACAAGGAGACATCATGTCCGCAGTCGCAGAAAAGCAGGAGACCTCGGCCGAAGAACCCCAAGAGCTGGTGAAGCTGACCGCGCGCGCCGCGGAAAAAGTAAAAGCCATCAGGGCCGAAGAAAACATCGAAACGGGCTTGGGGTTGCGTCTCAAGGTTATGGGCGGCGGATGCTCCGGGTTCTCGTACGACCTCTTCTTCGACCAGTCGCAAGACGTCGACCAGACTTTCGAATCGC
>PMLH01000164.1 GCA_003159055.1 Myxococcales bacterium | reverse complement strand
TGGCAGACCGAAACCGGCGCCATCGCCATTTCGCCGCTGCCGGGCGCCATTACGACCAAGCCTGGAGCGGCCACTGTGCCCTTCTACGGCATCGACGCGGCGGTGTTGGACGAGGCCGGCAAGGAGGTCACAGTTGGTGGTGGTTTGCTTGCGATCCGACGACCTTGGCCATCGATGATGCGAGGAATCTGGGGCGATGATGCGCGCTATCGCAGCACGTACTGGGGACGTTGGAAGGGCCAGCACTATTTCACCGGCGATGGTGCGGTTCGTGACGAGGAGGGCTTCTTCTGGATCTTGGGCCGCGTGGACGACGTGGTGAACGTCNNGCCTGTTCGTCGAGCACAAGGCGGTCAGCGAAGCCGCTGTCATCGGAATCAAACACGACATCAAGGGCCAGGCGTTGGTCGGTTTCGTGGCTCTACGCAACGGCTTCGCGCCATCCGAGACTCTGGCGGCAGAGCTGCGCGACTGGATTGGCCACAAGATCGGTTCGTTCGCCAAGCCCGAGCGCGTGCTGTTCGCCGCTGATCTGCCTAAGACCCGGTCGGGCAAGATCATGCGTCGGCTGTTGCGCGATATCGCCGAGGGTCGCTCGCTGGGCGATGTGACTACGCTCGCGGATCCAAACGCAGTCGCGCAGATCAAGGAGCGCTACGAAGAAGAAGGAGGGGCCGCCGACCTGGCTTGAAAGGCCGGACAGAAAGACCACAGAGACGGACGAAGAAGGCAATCTTCTCCGCCTCTGTGCCCTCGAAGTCCTCTGTGGTCTCTCCCGTCGGGTCAGCCAGCCAGTTCTTCTTTGACCGCCGGTGCCATGATATCGGCATCAATGCGGTGCTCTCTGGTTTCGCGAACGAATGCAACGTTGATCACGATCGTGAGCAGGCAAATCCCGATAGGGTAGATCAAGCCGGTATAGATTGCGCCACTTCCGAAATTCTGTTTCGCCCAATCGGAGNNGGCAGGAAGCCGCCAAACCAGCCATTGCCAAGGTGATACGGCACCGACATCGACGTGTAGCGGATCTTGGTTGGGAACATCTCCACAAGGAACGCCGCGATGGGGCCATAGACCAGGCAGACGTACACCATCTGTACGCAAAGAAGCAGAATCATCGCAATCCAATTGATCTCGTTCGGATTGGCGACAGTCAGACCGTGCGGGTTGGCAAAATGCTTCATCGCCATATAGATGGGAACATAGGTCACGGCCGCCAGGATCCATCCTGCTCGCATGACCCAATTGCGGCCGATCCGATCCGAGAGCCTGCCGAAGTAGACAAACAAGGGCGTGGTCAAGACCAAGGCGATCGACATCATGATGTAGGCATCTTTCCAACCGATCTTGAGCGCACTTTGCATGAACGTAAGCGCATAGAATTGCCCCGTGTACCAGACCACCCCTTGACCGGCGGTCGCGCCCAGCAATGCCAACATGACGTACTTGAAGTTGAGGGCGTTGGTGAAGCTCTCCTTGAGAGGATTGCGTGAGGTCTTGCCGGCACTCTTCAGGCGCGAGAAGAGGGGTGACTCTTTCATCTTCAGCCGGATGTAAAGTGACACGCCCAGCAGCGCAAACGAAAGCAGGAAGGGCACCCGCCAGCCCCAGCTCTTGAAGGCGGCTTCGCCAAAGGCCAACCGGGTGGTTCCGATGACCCCCATGCTGAGGAAGAAGCCGAGCGTCGCGGTGGTCTGGATGAAGCTCGTGTAGTACCCCCGCTTCTCGTCGCTCACGTGCTCGGCCACGTAGGTGGCGGCACCGCCGTATTCACCACCCAAAGCCAGGCCTTGCAGAAGGCGCAGGAGAACGAGCAGGACAGTGGCGAGGAGGCCGACGCTTGCATAGGCCGGCAAGAGACCCACCAGCGCCGTGCTGACCCCCATGGTGACCATGGTGGCGAGGAAGGTGTACTTGCGGCCGATCAAGTCACCGATGTGACCGAAGACCAACGCGCCCAGCGGGCGCACGGCGAAGCCCGCACCGAAGGTTGCAAGGCTGGCGAGCAGCTGGGCGGTTTCATTGCCTTTGGGAAAGAAGAGCCCGCCGAAAAAGACAGCGAGACTTCCGTAGAGATAGAAATCGTACCATTCGAAGAGGGTTCCCACCGAGGCGGCGGCGATGATGCGGCGGAGATTGACCGGCTCGATGGCTGGCTTGATAGTTGCTTCCATGTTTCTGCTTCCGCCCTAGAAGAAGTAAAGTTGCCACTGGACGTTGAACTGGTTGGTGTCGCGGGCGGCACCAACCTCGTGGAACCTGGTGTAGAAGGCCTTCAGGTTGCTGTTGTGCCCGAACGGCCAGTAGGCCAGCCCGCCGACGTAGCGAGTCTGGGCGTTGCCGCCGGTTATCGAAAGGTACTCGTAACGAAGAATCGGGCCCAGCTGCGCCGCCGAAAAGACGAAGCCAGCCTCGCCCATGACAGCAGTTTGTTTCGGCAGGGTCGTGATGAAGGTGCCCCCGTCCCAGTGCCCCACGTCGACCTGAGCCGTTACCACACCGATTGGATCGAGGGGCAAATCGACGAAGACATCGCCACCGAAGAACTTGTACTTGTCCTGGATGTCCACCGCTCCGCCGACCGACAAGATCTTGCGCTTGCCGAGATAGGTTCCCTGGTAGAAGAAGCCGGTTTCGGCGTCCAGCAGGTTGACCTGAATGCGCGCGGCGAAACGGAAGAAATTCCGGGAACCGACTTCCGTGGTGGGCGCTTCACGCACGCCCTGGAAAAGGCCGGCGCGGTATTCGAGGTGACCGTCGACAAGCAGACCGCGCAGCTGGACACCGACGTCTCGGCCGACGGGGCTTGTGGATCCGCCAAACAGGTTGGCCTTTCCGGGAAACGAGTTAGAGAAGTAGTCCCACGAGTAAAGAGTTGTCGCTCCTTGCACCGCATTGTGAAGCTGGGGCGGCAGCATATAGCCGACGTCGACCTTCACCATGTCCTTGTAGGCCTTCCACGTGCCGAAAGCGTCCTGGATATTCATGCCAGGCGTGTTCTTCGTGTAGGTGGGAGCCGCCTCGGTGCCACCCGCGCTGGCAAGGAAGAGGTTGGGATAGTCGGTGTCCAGGAAGTACTCGAAGGTGCCCAACAAGGTGCCTCCGAGCAGGATGCGGGTACGACGGATGTAGAGGTTGTTGGAGTACTTGTCTAGCTTCGCGTCGCTTGCCGACTGGAACTGCGGTTGCAGCAGGAGGCCGATGCGTAGGTTGGTGTCCTTGGATGCTTCAACTCGGAAAGACGGCGGAGCCGGTGGTGCTGGCAGAGTTGCCATGGACCCGGCGGCCTCAGGTGCCGGACCGGGCATGGGCATAGGCACGGGGGGAGGGACGGGTGTTGGCGCCGGCGCTCCCTCCGGAGGGTTGGTTGTGGATGCCGAAGGCTCGGGTGGTGAAGGCGCCATTTCCTCGGCGGCAAGCACCGGTGATGAGACTGCTAGACCCAAGAACAGATGGAAAGAAGACTTCGCAAGTCGTACACGCATCTGGAACGCTCCCCTGTGGCCCCTTCTCGAAGGCCGAAATACACAGAATAACGAGCCAGTCATTCCCGTGTGTCTGTCTGCTAGGTGGCTGCCGGTCCTAAAATCAGACCTACTTTATCTGATTTTATGCTGCACGCAAGGCCCGAGGATAGCGTCCTTCGACCTGGGTTGCCCGAACGGCCTGACCTGGCAAGAAGATAGTGCTTTCTTGCTGGTGGCCGTACGGGAGACCGGCCCCAAGGTCGTTCGCCCTACCGAGGGCTGGCGATGCGGCGCTGGCGAAGAGTTGGCGCGGGTTGCGCCTGAAAGCCGGGATGCTCTTTCCCGTAAGCCATCACGGACGCGTATAGGTGACCGTGTAGTCGCCGAAGAGTCTGGGCAAGTTGCCGGTGACCGTAAGAATGGCCATCCCCGCACCGGGGGGGATTATCCCGTCCAGCGTGGCTTGCACACCGCACGATGGATCATCATCGGCGCACACCGGGCCGTCGTCGACTCGCGGAACTTGGAGGATCAGAGCCGAATCCCAGTCGGAGCCCTGGCAGGTGGAGGCGTGGAATGGTCCCCCGAGGTCGGTTGGGCAAGTGGTCCACCAGTAACTGTTCTTCGGGCCGGCCATGTCGCACGTGCGGGTGCTGTCGAATCCCGCGGTGGTTCCCTGGAGGGTGGAGGTTCCGGCGGGGAGGTTGACAGGAACGCCATTGCCGAGCGGGGCATGTTCGTAGTGGAGGTTGAAGGTGCCACTCTCGCCGTTGACACCGCTGACGATGAGGTAATGGAACCCATACTGAAGGGTGGCGAAGGCTTGCGATTGGGTGGTGCCACAGGCATCGTCGTCGCAGGTGGCCATGCCGTCGCCTTCGGGTGGATTGGGGGCGTCGCACGTCTCGCTGAAGAACAGGGTCGTGTTCCAGGGCGTTCCAAAGGTGTCGGCGTACACAAGCTCAGTTCCGTCCGACCGGATCTTGAAGACGGTGTCGGCGCCGTTGGCAGCGCAAGGGAAGTCAAGGATATGCTCGGCCCCCGTGGTGCTGGCTGTGAGGTCGATGTGGGGGACATAGGGTATTTCGATGGGCGACGCGCAGGTGCCGGGCAGCGGGGCGGTATCGACTGGAAGGTCAGGATCGTCCACTGCATCTCCGGCCGCATCGCGCTTGGTGCCTGTGGCTGTGTCGCGCTTGCCGGTGTCGCTGGGAGGGGCGTCCACGCCGAGGGGGCGCGAATCTCCCGTGTCGCGATTTGCCGAATCAATGGTGGCGCTCTTCGTGTCGCGCACTGCGCCCGCTTCCGTGGCCGGGAGATCGATGCCAACCGCATCTCGCGTCTCCAAGTGACGCCCGTCCGTCGAGGGCGGCCCGTCGATCGCTCCAGCCTCGCCGATTCTGCCCGCATCGTCATGCGGTGAGGATTTTGACGAGCAGCCGAGTCCGAGGGCAACCAGCCAGACTGGTGCCAATCCGTGTATGAGGGATCGCATGCGAAAGACAGCATCGGTCGCATCTTGTGCTTTCTTGAGGACGCTGCGGGTAGGTCGAAAAAGCGACAAAAGACCAAACAAAGGAAAACGCCGGCCGCGATGCGGCCGGCGTTCCTTGAGATGCTC